>NZ_JBSQIL010000046.1:0-14540 GCF_055108775.1 Soehngenia sp.
AACAGAAAAAGGGGGTCATTGTTTTTTTAATAAAAACTCTGTAAACCTTGATAATATAAGGTTTTAAATAAAAAAGAGGTATGTCTTATTGACACTACCTTATGAAAAGAGGAGATAAAAAAATGAGAAAAAATATTACGTTGGGGGTCATGGTTACTCTATTGCTAGGAATCCTTGCTTTTGCTGCTCCTATTGAATCTAACGCTAATGAAGCGCTTACTAATTCTGAAAGTAATCTAAAGAAAGTTATCCAAACCTACTTTGATAAAGAAAAAGTGAAATATACTATAGAAGAGGATATGAATACTTTAAATTTTGATGAAGTAATTAATCCTAAAAATAAAGAACTTAAAGATTATCTTGTCAAAAAGAATATACTTATGCAAAATCGTCGAAAAGCTAATGGTAACAAAATTAAAATTATAGACAGAAAATTAACATATAACGACATAGAGTATATCGACAATAAAGTTATTGCTAAATTAAATGTAACTGATGTACTTCAATATAATAATCTAACTGATCCTACATTTATAAGTACAAATTATGTAATAACGCTTGAAATAATAAAAGATAACAAGTACGTTATTAATAATATCATAAGTGATGATAGTATTGATTTATATATTAAAGATAAAGTAGATATTGATGTAGCAATAGAAAATGATTTAAGAGAAATTCAAAAAGAAAAAAAAATAAATAATATTTATAGTAAAGACTTATCTAATTGTAGAGTTTCAGAAGATATATCTATTTCATCTATAAACGCATCTCTTAATCGAACGAATATGTTTAATTATGCTCAAGCAAATTGGAATAAAAGGCCTTCTAATTGGGGTAATTTTAATGGTATGGTAGGAGATTGTACTAATTTTATTTCTCAAATAATTTATGCTGGTGGAGCACCAATGGATAATACTGGTACCTACCAGTGGTATTATTATGGTTACTCTAACAGAGCTACTTCTTGGACCTCAGTAAATTCTTTGTACGAGTATCTTATTGGGAATACAGGGATTGGGCCACAAGGGTATCATGCGAGTACTAACGATATGTTATATAATATGAGTCGTGGTGATATCATTCAGATAGATTTTGATTTTGATGGTAGTTATAATCATTCAACAAGTATAGTAAATTATCAAATAGGCGCACTTAACAATACTACTATAGCTGCACATACTAGTGATGCTTTTAATAGACCTATCTCTGATTATCCTGGGACTAAAAGATGGATTGTCTTAACAGGTTACGGGAGATAAATTATGAGATTGAAAAACAGGATACTTTTAATATTTTTAATTCTTGTATTGATATTTTTTGCGGTATTTAACAATCGGGAAAATATTTCAGAAGACCAGATAGAAAAAATTACATTGGAGTATTTAGAATCGCTTAAATATCATGATATAGAAAAGCATAATAATTTAGTTGGTGAGAAGCTTAAAATTGATGTAGAAAAAGATGATCCCAAATATCAAACTTATTATGCTAAAATCATTGATAGTCGGTTAGAAGAAATAGATTTTTCTAATAAAAAGAGTGAAAATGATTTATTAATTGTACCAGTTACTTATATATTGGAGTTTAGTGAAGATTTTATTTCAATAGGTACACTTGAGCCGGGTATTAATAGAATTACAGAATTATTTACTTTTGAAAAAGATGCTGATAATAATATTAGGATAGTAAACCGAGAATTATTTTATTAAATTTAGATTTGTATAAAGAGTAGCCTAAAAGGGTTGCTCTTTTTTAGGTTCTCTTACAGAAATATTAATAGAATGGAAATCACCAATTAATTGTAAACAGGTAAAGTATATGATACTATCAAGTAAATAAGTACTATTTGATAAATATATGCATTTTCTATATTTATCTCAAAAATAATATGAATATTTTGGGAGAGTGTCATGAAAGAAATAGTTAGACCCAGTTTAGAGGATTTAGATTGTTTTTTGAAAGCATTGAGAATATATTTTCCAGAAGATAACATAGATCGAGAAATATGGAAGGAATTATTTATGGTTATAATGTTTTTAAAATATACACTTATGAAGATATGGTTGAAAGTGGATTAATAGATGAACTTAACTTAGTGAATAATGAAAAGTAAAAAACACAACTTGTGTTGCTGACTCAAAATAATATAACTTAAGTATGCCATTGTACAGAGGATTCCAATTTGCCCAATGATCGGCTATTTCCACAATATATGTCTTCAAAACCTATATTACAATGTAAAAAAACCGAAACTACACATACTTTATTCTGTGTAGGTTTCGGTTTTTTCTGTATCTATTATTTAAATATGACCATGTTATAAAGCTAATTCGTAGATCTTAATTATATCATCTACATCCAATTTTTTTAGTCCACCTAATTTACCTTTTATTACAGCTTTCTGAGCCATTTCTTCTATTCTATCACTTGGAAGATTTGCTTCTTTAAAGCTTGTTGGTAGTCCTACTTCCTTTAAGAAATCCTCATAAGCTTTTATTCCTTCAAGTGCAACTATATCTTTGGACTTACCTGCATCAGATATGTCGAATACATTTACGGCAAATTTATTGAATCTATCTAAATTATCTTTGTATACGTATTTCATCCATGCAGGGAATATTATGCTCAATGTAACCCCATGAGTAGTTCCATATAAGGCACTTAGTTGATGTCCTATATTGTGGCTTGACCAATCTTCTTCTCTACCAACTCCAAGTATACCATTGTGAGCGATTGTACCAGCTAGCATGATTTCTGCTCTAGCATTGTAGTCATCTAGGTTTTCATTGAGTATCCTCGCATTTTTAATTACACTTTTCATGGTTGCTTCACATAAATGGTCAGTCAAGTCAACATTTGGTGTGTTTGTAAAATATCTTTCTAAGATATGAGATAATATGTCTGATATCCCTGCAAATGTCAAATCCCTTGGCAATGTCAAAGTATATGTTGGGTCCATTATTGCAAAAGTAGGTCTAATCAAATCATCATTTACAGAAAGCTTTAAGCCCTCTTCTTCATTTGTAATTACGCTTCCCATACTCGCTTCGCTACCAGTAGCTGGATAAGTGAGTACCACGCCTACCGGTAATGCTCTTTCAGGTCTTATTTTTCCTAAATAAAAATCCCATACATCTTCATCAGTTACAGCACCTAAAGCAATGGCTTTTGCGGAGTCAATAGCACTTCCTCCGCCAACAGCAAGTATTAAATCAATGCCTTCTTTTTTAGCTAATTCAATGCCCTCTCTAACTAAACTCAACCTTGGATTTGGCTTTACTCCTCCAAGTTCATATATTTCTACATCTGCTTTTTTAAGCTCATTTATGACTTCATCGTAAAGTCCACTTCTTTTAATACTGCCTCCACCATAGTGAATGAGTACTTTTTTATAGTTTCCTTTTACAAGTTTAGATAATTTATTGATTGTTCCTTTCCCAAATTTAATTTTGGTAGGAAGATAAATACTAAAATTGTTCATAAAACACTCCTCCTTATACTATTTTCATCATTCTATTTGCCCATTCTATTGATTCGATATAAAGTTCAGTTAAAATATCATCTTCTAGACCTAAATTTTCTGCAATAAAAGAAGTTTTGTCAAATTCCCCTTTTTCATAAGATAAATATAGTTCTTTTATTGGCGCTAAAATACCTTCATCCTTTAGCAAAGCATCTTTTACAATTTCATCTAGTTTTAAATCTTTAAGCGCTTCATCTAATGGCATATTTAATATTGCATCTAAAGCATTAAACAGCCCTACTATCGATGCTTGATAACATAAATTTTCGTATTTAGGCAAATTTAAAGCAATTCTTTCTGCAAAACTTGCTCGAATTAGAGAGATTTTAACTAGCTCTCTCGGGCAGTTTTTCCCGAGTGTTTGAACCAGCACAATATTTATCCATCTCTCAATTCCCTTTAAACCCATATACGTAAGAGATTTCTTTATGCTTTCTTTGTTTATTTCAATATTTCTTAAGCTCATCATCCTCATAAGCCGATATGATAAATTCACGTCTTTAATGATTATATCTGCCAATATGTCAAATGATGGCTCTTCTTTGTTTAATTCTGCAATGACAGATGTGTATTGAATTGGACGCACTTTGTCATTAGATGAACTTGTTATTTTGGGTTTTTCAAAAAAATACCCTTGAAATAGTGTAAATCCTATTCTTTTAGCCATTTCAAATTCTTCTTTAGTCTCAACTTTCTCTGCTAAAATGGTTTTCCCTTTTCTTTGTGCTATCTGTGAATCAATGATTATTTTTTTTATATCTGTATTTAAAAAATCGTATTTTATTATGTCGCAAACATCTACTAAGGCATAGTCCTCACTCGAATGGTAAAAATCATCTAAAGCTATTGTGTAGCCTTTCTCTTTTAGTTCAAACAACCTATTGACAAGTTCATCATCTATTTTTACATTTTCCAAAACTTCTATTACTAGTTTATCCGGTGAAATTATTTCAAATACATCTGATTTAAGTAAGTTTTCATCAAAATTTATGAAAGCTTTCTTGTTTTCAGTTATTTTTTCTGCACCAGATTCAAACAAGCTTAACACAACTCCAGCAGTCGCACTTAAGCTAGAAACTTCATTGTTAAATGAATTTATCTTCTCATCATCTCTGTATAACAGCTCATAAGCAAAAATGTTTTGTCTTCTGTCAAGAATAGGCTGTCTTGCTACCAACATATGATACACCTTCTCTAATTGTTATCTTCTTCTTCTTGTTTATAATGAACTATGCTGACCCATTTATCGCCATCTAAAATCTTTCTAACTCTTTTTTCAAACTCTATCCTTGTAAGCCAAACCTGCCTATTGCACCCTGTGCATAATAGCTTGATATCCACTCCAGTACGGAGTATCTCCCAGTTGTTTTCTCCACATGGGTGACCTTTTTTTAAAGTAACATGATCTCCAACCTCATATTTTAAAATCATGATTTTTCTCCTCCAATAATGACTATTTTCTGATATGGTATCTCGATGTCCTCTTTTTCAAATTCTTCTTTTATTCTCTTTCTAAGATTCCTTTCAATTGCCCATTGTTCCATTGGAAGAGTCTTTGCGACGATTGTAACTTCTATACCAGAACTGCCCAGTTGAGTAACTCCTAATACATTGGGCCCATCGATTATTTTATCATTTTGTTTGAATTCTTCTGCAATTCTATTTAATACATCTATTACATGATCTAAATCTTCCTCATATGCCACTGATACCTTTATCAGTGCTCTCATTCCACCCCTAGTTTTGTTGGTTACTTCAGTTATCGAGCCATTAGGAATAATGTGAAGTTCTCCAGAAAAGTCCCTGATTTTAGTAATTCTAATTCCAAGTTCTTCTACAATTCCCTCTTTTGAGCCTATTTGTACATAATCTCCTACTGAATATTGATTTTCGACCAATATAAAGAAACCTGTTATCATATCCTTAACTAAAGATTGTGCACCAAAAGTTAAAGCAAAACCACCAATACCAAGCGTTGTAATAAGCGTTGCAGTATTTACCCCAAACAAGTCTAAAACTATAATTATCGCAAAGAAAAAGAGTAGATATTTTATTGTTTTTTTGATGGTTTCAATCATTGTTCTTATTCTATTTGTAGCTTCATTTGTTGTAATAGTTTTCCTATTTAATATTGTTCTGTCAATAATTTTATTGATTACCTTTGTTATTATATAAACCGAAATAAATATCAATAGAGAAATAGCCAGTTTACCTAGGAAGTTTATATTCCCCAAATCATCTTTAAAAAAAGTATTTATAATCGAAATAAAAAACACCTCCTAGATAATTTTTTTAAGAAATCTTTCATTGTTTAATATCGAAATTTCGTATAAATTTTTAAAGTCTAATTTTTTTTCATTGTATAAATAGATTATTTTATCTTTATCTAAAATATTAGCTCTTATAGCAAGTCCACAACTAAGAGTTATATCCCTTGGAGTTGGAATTGTCTTTATTGATAGTTCATTTTCCTTTAGTACATCTTCAGCTCTCATTGCATGATGAGTAGAATCAAAAGTCAATATCAAAAATGTATTATCTCTTTCCATTATCCAATCGTCACCACATTAGTTGAATTTCTAATTTTTTCATAAATAGTATACATATTTGATATATTCCCTACGCTTAATTTATCTTTTAAATTGAAATAGTCAAGGCATGTCCCACATGAAATTATCTCAACTCCTGCTTCTTCTAATGCCTTTAGATCATCTAAAACTTCACTACCTTCAACTGTAAGTTTTACACCACTGTTGAAAAACACCATAGTGTTCGGATATGGTTTAGTTTCTCTAACAGTATAAATAAAACTCTTAATCAATATTTTGGCAAGTTTGTCATCTCCCCTGCCCATATGTTCTGATTGTATAGCTATTACAAAGTTTTCATCAACTTCAACCATTTTCTTTGTTGTATTTTCAGCTTCAATTGATTTCTTCTCAATTGTTACTGTAAAAAGACCACCCTCAAGTGATTCTACTTCGTAATTAGCGTTGATACTTGTTGCAAGCTTTATCAGGTTTTCTCTTGCTACTTCGTTATCAACTGTAGTTTTTACTTTACCTTCTTCTATTTTATCTAATTCGTTTTTAGTTAATATTACTGGTTTTGGACATTCTAATCCTCTTGCATCAATCTCTTTCATTCTATCTCTCCTTTCATTGTCTTTTTATACCCTATAAGCATATATTATATACATATATAATATATTATATTGATAAAAAATAAAGATGTTAACTAATTTTGCAAAAGTTTATATTAATGATATAATAAGTGTATCCATACAATGAGGTGAAATTATGAATATAGATTTCAAATTAGATAAAAATTCAAATATTCCGTTGTATATTCAGCTTTATGAAAATTTAAAAATGGCAATAGATAAATTTCCCGATGGTGAAAAGCTTCCATCTATTAGATCTCTTTCAAAAGCATTGGAAGTTAACAATGTAACGGTCATTAACGCATATAAGATGCTTGAGCAAGAGGGTTTAGTCTACACAGTAGAAGGAAGTGGAACATATGTGAGAAAACCATTAAAAAATTACGCATCGCTTGATTTGGAAGAAGGAGATTTTGAGCTGATGCTTTCTGGTATATTCCCACACTCTAAGCCAAATATAGATTTTGCTAGCGTCACTCCATCGCCTGATCTTTTCCCAATTAGAGATTTTAAAGAATCATTGATTGAAATTCTTGACAGAGATGGAGGAAATGCTTTTTCCTATCCTGAAATTAGGGGTTATGAACCTCTCAGAGAATCTATATCTAAATTTTTATCAGATAATTACTTGATTAATGTATCAGAAGATGGAATATTGATTACTTCAGGAGGACAGCAAGGTCTTGATATAGTATCTAAGACTCTTATCGAGCCATTAGATGTTGTATTTGTTGAAAATCCAACTTATCCAGGGGCATATCAAGCTTTTAAATCCAGAGGAGCAAAGATTGTTGGAATCCCCATAGAAAAAGATGGAATAAATATAGAGATTTTGAAATCATATTTAAAGAGATACTCTCCAAAATTTATATATACTATGCCAAATTTTCAAAATCCTACAACAGTTTGTTACATCGAAGAAAAGAAAAGAGAGCTATTAAGACTTGCAATCGAGCACAACTTCTATATAGTTGAAGATGATTTCTTGACTGATCTAACTTTCAATAATTCTACTCTTTATCCAATTAAATCTTACGATAGAAGCGATAGGGTAATCTTTATTAAAAGTTTTTCAAAGATATTCATGCCTGGAATTAGAGTAGGTTTTTTAACTGTGCCAGAAGAAATATTTAAAGATGTCTACAAAGCAAAGCACTCTACTGATATATCTTCTTCTGGATATCTGCAAAGAGCATTCGATTTGTATTTGAGAAAAGGATATTGGAAAAACTATATTGAAAATATTAAAGAAAGTTATAAGAAAAAATATGATCTATTTACAAATGAATTAGATAAATTAACTTATCTTGGGGTTAGTTATGCTAAACCTTGTGGTGGTTTAAGCATATGGGTAAATCTAAATGAAAATATCTCCCAAACTAAAGTGTATGAAGACTGTTTAAAACTAGGTTTAGCCACTGTTCCGGGAAATGTATTTTCAATAGATATAAACTCAAATATAAATGCATTGAGATTAAGTTTTAGTGCTCCTGAGTTAGAGGAAATTCCTTTAGGATTTTCTATATTAAAAAATGTATTAAACAATATAAAAAATGGAGACAAAAAAACATATATGCCTTTTGTTTAAAACATAATTATTAATTATTATTGTTTATATTTTGCTAGATAATAAATTAATTATGTAGCCTTGTAAAATCTCAAATAAAAATAAATAATAATTTAATTGCGTAGCGATTCGATCAGCTTGCACAGTAGGTCTGATAAAAAATATTGCCGTTAAATATTATCCATTGATAATATTAAAGCACGAAAAAATAAATATTATATTATTTGTTCAAAAAAATTCATTAAAATTCTGTTGTATACTAATCAAGCTGAATACATCGCTACGTTCTTCTAGATTAAATACATTTTATTACATTAAATGCTAATCTTCATCATAACCAGCTTTAATATGTCTCCCTCGTTTGTTGTTAATTCTATCAATTTCTTCCTTGATTATATTCCCAAATGTATTTTCATCTATTTCCATACTTTCTGCAGCTAAAGATTTGTCAGCAAACGCTTTAAAAATCTGCTGTTTTTTCTCTAACAATAAAGTTATCTTTTCATCAACACTTCCTTCGCAAAGCAGACGATACACAAGCACATTTCTAGTCTGTCCCATTCTATATGCACGAGAAATAGCCTGATTTTCAGTTGATGGTTTAAACTGTGGTTCACAAATTATAACAACGCTAGCAGCTTGAATATTTAAACCTGTTCCCCCTGATTGAATTTGAGAAACCAAAACAGTACCTGGAGGTGCTTTTTCGAATTCATCAATTATTTCCTGTCGTCTTTGTGGTGTAACTGAACCATTTATAGGGTTTAAACACCTATTGCCAAGCAAAGTTGTTACAGCCCGAATCGTATTTAAAAAGAAAGAGAATACAATTACCTTTCTGCCTTCTGCCTCAGCCTCATCAATAATTTCAAGCATACGTTTAGCCTTGGAAGATTCATTAAGATCTTTGACATTCCATGATACCCGTCTTGCTTCAGAATAATTTTTGCTCAATACAGCCTCTTCATACACATTTTCTTCATATTTTGTCATTGTGCACCATTCTTTAGTTTCGATGAGTTCAGGAAGTTCCGTAAGAACATCTTCTCTTTTACGACGATAATAAACTGGAGCAATCTTCAATCTGAATTGTGGAGCAGAAGATAGAGACTCCATTCCACGTACTGAAGATGCAATAGAAGGATTAAGAATACTTATAAGGTGTGTCATTTCTTCAACCTTATTTTCCAATGCAGTACCCGTCATAAATAAAAGTCGTTCTGCGTGGGTGCTTATATTTATAACGTTCATGCTTCGCCTTGCATTTGGATTTTTTATATAGTGGGCCTCATCTACAACAAGCATAGAGAATTTGAAATCCTCCTCTAATTTAAAATGTCCAGTAGTTTCATATGTCGTAACAGCAACACCACCGTTCTTTTTCCAATGTTCAAACGCAAGCGTTCTCCCTTGCCCATGTATTTTTGAAACTGTAAGTAGACTCATCTTTTGAATTTCGCGGCACCAATTAGTTAAAACACTTGCTGGGCAAACTACAGCAAAATGTGTTGCTCCTGTGTTTCTCAGAGATACCATAGCAGCAATTGCTTGTATAGTTTTACCTAACCCCATCTCATCGCCAAGTAATACGCGTTCTTGCCGAAGGATAAATTTTACACCCCACTCTTGGTACCTACGCAACTCACATAATAAACCTTCTGGAAAATAATCCTGCCTTTCTATTTCTCTTGCAAGATCTTCCGGAAGCCCATACACAGTGTCATCATTTCCTAAAATTCCAGGATTTATTTTCTCGAGAATATTAAAGAATTTAATAGAGTTATCAGAAAAATCCTGCCAAGCTTGTTCGTTGGTAATTAGACTTATTTCTCTTAAAGCTTCAATATTTTCATCCATAGCGTCTCTGTATTGTCCATTCAACATTTCTTTTAACATTAAATAAGCTTCTTCTGCCTTTTGTTTTTTCCCTTTGGGCGTAAAAAACCACCGTATTGCACTTGTTGCAGGTGCAAGGTCTTCAATTCCGAACTCTATTTTTTTATGATTTGCTTCGTATAGTTTCTTGCATTCCTTTAAAATCGGAAGACTTCTGTTATATTTTGATATAGCAACTACAAGACTGGTAGAATGTGAAGTTTTATTATCTTCACTTAAACGAATTTTTACACTTTGCCGAGCTTTAGAAACAATATCATCTACAATCCGTTTAATTGAATAAGCAGTATCCTCACTAATACCATTAACTGAAGCAATAGTGTACACGGAGGCAGTTGAAATGTCAGCTATCGTTTTAAAACCATGATCCCGAAGAGCCTTCACACGAATACCTTTCTTATCCCTATTGATTTCATCGATAGGAACTTCTTTAAGTAATTTCAAAACCTCTTTTGTAATCATTTTCTCGGATTCTTTATTTATTTCATCTCGAAAAGCAGTCGCTGACCTAACTTCATATGCTAATTCGTTTAACAATGCACGGTGATTGTTAATGATTCGTTTTGCGTCTCTTCTGTCCATTGACTTATCCACAATTTAATTTCTCCTTCCAAAATAAAATTATATTATAAAATTACTAATAAATTTAGCATCTCTGAAAAGTATGTACATATCTCAAGACCTATTTGTAATACGAAGTCATCTCTTTTATTATCTAGTTAGCCGCTATATATTTCTTTATTAATTCCGATAATTCTCTTGGCTTTTCTAGCATTATCAAATGATTTGCATCTTCTATTTCGCCAAATGAAGATTTATTAAATGAGTTACTAAAATTCTTTTGAGCTTCTCTAGTGTAAAAAGAAGATTTTTCTCCTCTTATTACACAGACACCCTTTTTTATATTTTTTAAATCATTTAAATAATCGCTAAGTACTAAAGACTTCCAAAGAGAGCTCATGATTTTATTTGGTATTTTTTTCATTTTTTGAAGTGCAATCTCTTTTTCTCTTTTTTTATTTAAAAAAAGCTTATCTGTAAATAAGGAAAGAAAGCTCTCCCACTCATTTTCTATCAAATATAAGTCTCTATCTAAATCTTTTATTGTATAAGTGCCTTTAAATAACCCATCTTTATAGTTCTCATCATTTAGCATTTTAGGAGAAGACTCTATAAAAATACAATCATCTATAATTTCATCTTTGTAGTTTTTAAGGTATTCTAATATGACACTTCCTCCCATTGAATGTCCTATAACTATTACCTTTTCATCTATCCATTTGAGTACCTCGCATAAATCATCTGCAAGTATTTTAATATCTAGGGGCTCGTCATAATTAAAGCAGCCAAATCCCCTTTGATCGTAAGATATAATCTTAAAATCATCTTTAAGTAGCCTTTTTAAAATCCTAAAGTCATCGCTGCTACCTAAAAATCCATGTAAGCATAATAAAGTTTTCCCTTTTCCTTCAATATCTAAATTTATATTGTGATTATCTTTAGTTTTAATGGGATACATAACTTACTCCTTAAATTTATTTCGAAAATCAAAGCTTTTATTTTTTTAAAAAAAGTACTAATATATATATTATATCGTATATGAAGGTGATCTAGATTGAATTATATATTTAAATACGCAAAAAAATATAAAAAAGATTTCACTCTAGCAATATTATTTTTGTTGTTGGAAACATTCGTAGACTTGATACTGCCTACTATAATGAGTTTTATCATTGACAATGGAGTAAAAAACAACGATTTAGACTATGTATTGAAATACTCGCTTTATATGCTTATAATCACGCTTTTGGGTACTAGCTTTGCAGTAGTTAGAAACATAAAATCTTCTATAGTATCTCAAAGTATAGGTAAAGACTTAAGAGAAGACTTATACATAAAAATAAACAAATTAAGTGCTAGTAAGATAACAGAAATTTCTGAAGCATCACTTATTACGAGACTAACAAACGATGTAAACCAGATTCAAAACTTCGCTCATGGTCTTATGAGGATCTTCGTCAAAGCTCCACTTTTGGGAATAGGCTCTATAATCATGGCTTTATTGTTGGATAGAACTATCGGATTGATTAGTATATTGATAGTGCCTATTGTTATATTCACCATAATAATAAATTTAAAACTATCTTATCCTATTTTTATAAGAATTCAAAAATCCTTAGACAAAGTAAATTCTAGATTGAAAGAATATCTCTCAGGGATAAGAGTTGTTAAAGCATTTAACCGATATGACTATGAGAAAAAAAGATTTGATAAAGTAAATGAAGATCTTAAAAAAGTTTCAATCAGCGGGATGAGAAGATTAGCTATATTTAGCCCACTTGTCACACTTTTAGTAAATTTGGGTATTGTGGTGATTCTTTGGGTAGGCTCTGATTTAGTTGTAAATGCTGATTTTGAAGTTGGTAAAATCGTTGCAGTGTTAAACTATATGACACAACTTTTATTCAGTTTAGTCATGTCCACTAGAATAATCAACATGTACATTCGCTCCAAAGCTTCATCAGAGAGATTAGACGAGGTATTTAATGCTGAAGAAACATTGAACAGTCCGGATAACCCACTTGAAATCAACAAAAATGATACTGTACTTGAGTTTAAAAACGTATATTTTAAATATTTTGACACGACAAATTATGTGCTAGAAAACATCAATTTTAAAGTAGAGCCAAATACTACACTTGCAATAATCGGCACAACAGGATCTGGAAAATCTACATTAGTTAATCTTATTTTGAGATTTTTTGATCCAAATAGTGGGGAAATTAAATTTTACGGTAAAAATATCAAAGACTTAGATTTAAAAAAATACCGAGAAAAAATAGCTGTTGTTCCTCAGAAAAATTTGCTTTTTACAGGAACAATATTAGAAAATCTTCGTTGGGGAAATAAAAATGCTACTTATGAAGATATAATTAAATGTTCTAAAATAGCTATGGCTGATGAATTTATACAGACATTTAAAGATGGATATAACACCTATTTAGGCCAAGGTGGTGTAAATCTTTCAGGAGGCCAAAAACAAAGGTTATCCATAGCAAGAGCTTTAGTGAAAAATCCTGAGCTGTTAATATTAGATGATGCGACATCTAGTGTCGATTTAATCACAGAAAGAAAAATTAAAGAAGGTTTAAAAAGAAATCTGTCAACTACAACTATTTTAATTGCCCAGAGAATAACATCTGTAATGGATGCTGAAAACATAATAGTCTTAGACGATGGCAAAATAGAAGCTATCGGAACTCATGATTTTCTATTGAATAATTCTAGTATTTATAAATCTATATATATCTCCCAATTGGGAGAGGAGGTGTCAAACTTTGGAGCGTAATAATAAAAAAATCACTGGCATTCATGCTCCTCATTCAATGATCCCGCTTGAAAAACCAAAGGATAGCACTTCAACTCTTAGAAGGTTATTCTCCTATTTTGGAGAAGAAAAAAGCAAAATAGTATTTGCTTTTATTTTGGTAATATTATATACGTTTTTAACTCTTCTTGTCCCTTATTATACAGGGAAAATTGTTGATGCTCTCGCATTGCCAAAAGGCAATGTAGACCTCTATTATGTAAGAACCATGATAATTTATATATTTCTCTTTTACTTTTTTAGCTCTATATTTATGTATATGCAGGAATTTATAATTGCAGGTGTTTCACAAAGAGTTGTATATAACATAAGAAAGGACATATTCAATAAATTTCAAAAAATGCCTGTTATATTCTTTGATAAAACAACGCATGGAGAGCTGATGAGCAGAGTTACCAATGACATAGACAATATAAACAACACCATATCCCAGACAATGATACAATTTATGCATACCCTCATTAGCACTTTAGGTACTGTGTTTATAATGTTCTATATAAATAGAATCATGGCTATAATCACATTGTCAACTGTCCCAATAGTTTTATTAGTAACTAGAACCATAGCAAAGAATACAAGAAAGTATTTTAAAACTCAACAGCAATTTTTAGGTGATCTTAATGGTCATATAGAAGAGTCAATAAGTGGGATAGATGTAGTAAGAATGTTTAACAAAGAAGAAGACATGATTAATAATTTCAAAAAATATAATGATGAGCTCAAAGAAGCCGGTATCAAGGCTCAAATCTGGTCTGGGTTTATAATGCCCATAATGAATGCAATAGGAAATTTGACTTTCGTAATCATAGTATTATCAGGTTCATTGTTGACATTAAACGGCATCATAACCATAGGAGTAGTAACTAGTTTCATTTTTTATTCTAAGCAGTTTCAAAGGCCTATCAATGAATTAGCTTCAACATTTAATCAACTCCAATCTGGAATAGCTGGAGCAGAAAGGGTTTTCGACATATTAGATGAAGCTAATGAAAGAGAAGAT
>NZ_JBSQIL010000047.1:0-14468 GCF_055108775.1 Soehngenia sp.
TGAGGACTTCATCCTTTCTGGGAGGTATTTGTTTTTATGCAAGAACATTGTACCATAGAGAGTTTGGAGTCCTCAATTTTCATTTAAGTTTACAAAACGATAGAAATTATTAGGAGGTTTGTTATGGATAAAGATAAAGAAAAATATGTCCCAGAGATAAGCACAAAATTAAGAGGAAAGATTGTAAAAGTTCCTGAAGTAATATATCGTGCTAGTGGTATTAAAATACTCGGTACAAGGATTAAGTCTTTATTGTTCTCAACTGATGTAGCTATCATAAAAAACACAAATGCAGACTCTATAATAGCTGTATATGCTTTCACCCCTCAGCTTTCCATAATTCATTCTATTCTCAATGTAGCAAATGTACCTGTTTTTGCAGGAGTAGGCGGTGGACTGACTACAGGTGAGAGATCTATACAAATTGCTTTGCAAGCAGAGCTTTTAGGTTCTTATGGTGTTGTAGTTAATGCACCAACTAAGCCTGAAGTTATAAAAAGAATGTATGAAGTAGTTGACATACCTATCATAGGAACAGTGGTATCTTCAAAAGATGATTACAAGAGCAAAATCGATGCTGGAGTGAGAATTCTTAATGTTTCAGGTGGTCCAAAAACACATGAAATTGTTAAGATGATAAGAGAGGATATAGGGAATGAATTCCCAATAATTGCTACCGGAGGACCAACAGATGAGACTATTTTGAGGACTATAGAAGCAGGAGCAAATGCTATAACTTATACTCCTCCTACTAGTGGTGAGATATTCTCAGAGATAATGGAAAAATATAGAAAAGAACAATAATATTGAAATTTTACTTGCCTCATAGTATCCTATAATAAAAACTATTGCTGTGAGGTAAGTATGAAATTAAAAACAACAGATATTACAAAAATAGCTTTATTTTCAGCACTAACTGCTATTGGAGCATTTATTAGTATTCCATTAGGACCAGTTCCTATAACACTGCAAAGCTTGTTTGTGATGTTATCAGGATTTCTATTAGGTCCATATTTAGGAGCTTTTTCTCAAGTTGTTTACATAGTTTTAGGACTAATTGGTTTGCCTGTCTTTGCATCGCTTACAGGTGGTATTCAAACTATTTTCAAACCAAGCTTTGGATTTCTTCTAAGCTTTATATTATCAGCTTTTATTTGTGGCCATTTGACTAAAAACAAAAAGACCTTATCAAATTTTTTCAAAGCTAGCATATTATCCAGCTTAGCAATGTATTTGATAGGTCTTCCTTATATGGCATTTATTTTGAATTATTATTTAAATCAATCTATAAGTGTGATTTATATATTACAAATCGGTTTTCTTGTTTTCATCCCAGGTGATATAATAAAGCTTATTCTAGCATCTGTGTTAGGTTATAGGCTCAAAGATAAAGTATGATTATATTTTTATATGAACTTCCGAAGAATTTAAAGGAACTATTCTCCCATCTTTTAATACTAGCAAATTACCAAAATCATCTATATCTATTGCCTTAACCTCATATTTCTGATTGCCAATTTGAACGATGATTTCTTTGCCTAAAATGTTTGATTTTTCAATTAGAAATGATTTATATTTAGAAAAATCCTTTGTTTTTTCAAAATCAGATATGATTTCTTTTAAGATAGATACTATCTTGTTAAAAAGGATTTCTTTATCTATTATTATTTTTGTTTCGTCTTCTATTGAGGTAGCAACGATATTCAATTTTTTAAATTCATCCTGATTACTTTTAACATTTATTCCTATCCCGATTATTATACCATGATATTCTCTTGTTTCAATAAGCTCAGTTAGAATTCCACATGCTTTTAAGCCATTTATGAAAATATCATTTGGCCATTTAACTTTTGCATCAATCGAAAATTCATTTAATGCTTTCAAGACTGCTATAGCTGCTAACTGTGTAAATATAGAAATCATCGAGATATCAACTTTCGAGTGGTGAATAATACTAAAGTATAATCCTCCATTATTTGATAAGAAACTTCTCCCAGCTCTTCCTCTTCCTTTGGTCTGTTCATCTGCTATTATTATTGTTCCATTTTCTAGATGTTTAAAATTTTCCTTTGCATAATCATTTGTTGATTCAATGGATTTAAAACGAATTATCTTTCCCTCAATTCGATCATTTTTTTTATTCATTTTAATTCAAAATATTTTCTTTTAAATAATCAATTATATCATCTGATTCATATAACGGTTTGCCGTCAATAGAAAGCATTGGTACTTGATCTTTTTTCCCAATTGACAATAATTCATCATGATTTTCCTTTATATTTATGTTTTTAAGTTCTATATCTATATTGTTTTCTTTTATAAAGTTTAAAACTTTAATACAAAATGGGCAGTAATCCATATAATATAATTTTAAATTCATTTTTGCCTCCTAAATTATGGAATAATTTACTATCAATTAAACTATCTCTCTTAATTTCCCAGTTAATTTGTAATCTACTTCTCTTAGTTCATTTAAATTCTTCTTGCCTAATAACATCATGATTACTTTTAATTTATAAATAGTGTTGTCCATATATTCTTTTGCATTTAGTATGCCACCATGAACTAGGTAGGAGAGTATTTCTCCACTAATTCCCGCAATGTCTGCACCAAGCACTATTGATTTTACAATATCCATGCTAGTTCTTATGCCACCACTTGCGATTATTCTCAAATCATCAGGTAATTTTCTAACTTGAATGATGCTTGCTGCTGTTGGTATTCCCCATGAATATAAATCTGTAAAATCCATTGAAGGATTTCTTAAATTTTCAATCTCAATGAAGTTTGTGCCTCCAAATCCAGATATATCAATATATCTTACGCCTATATCATATAACCTCTTTGCGACATCATAGCTTATGCCAAACCCTACTTCTTTTACTATCACAGGAACATTAACATTCTTTACTATTGATTCTATATTTTGAAGAACTCCTTTAAAATCTCTATCACCTTCATCCATCACAAGCTCTTGAGCTACATTTAAATGAATTTGTAAAGCATCTGCCCTCAAAATATCTATTGCAATTCTTGCATCCTCAACTGTTGAAAGGCCACCTATATTGCCAATAACTATACCTTCATCACCAATGGTTTCTCTTACAACTTTAAATGATTTTTCGGCCTCATCGTCTTCTAATGCAATTGTTTCAGATCCTACTGCCATAGGTATATTGAAATCTCTAGCAATAGTTGATAAATCTCTATTGATTTCTTCGCTAAAATCAGATCCACCTGTCATTGCGTTTATCAAAATTGGAAAATTAATTTTCTTGTTTAAAAAAATAAGGGATGTGTCGATATCTTCGAAATTCAATTCTGGCAATGCATTGTGTGGCAAATATACATCTCCTAATAAGTTGTCGCCTTTAAAAGAGGTTCTTAGGTAATTTTCAACATGCTCTTTTTTTCTGGCTTTTCTCATTCTAACACCTCTTTGAATTTATTTAGGGAACTAAGGGTTCCACTATGTAATCTCCAAACATGCTGTTTACTAATTCTTGCAATTGTTCACCATCATAGATAAAATAACTTATATTCCCTATATACTGTCCCTCTCCTGGTATCGTAGCAGTCTCCATTTGCTCAGGATCGATCTTATTTACCATTGTTGCGGCTTTTAACATATAATTAAGGGGTATATTTGTATCTACATTGTCATAATATGTTTTTATAAGACTAGGTATTTTGAATATATTTTTAGGTGTTAGTGTTTGTTTTACCAATTCTTTAATGAAATACTGTTGGGTTTTTATTCTTCCAACATCTCCTTCGGGGTATCCTACAGTGTAATCGTTGTTATGTCTAAATCTTATAAAATCATGGGCTTGTTCTCCATCTAAAACCTGCAGCCCTTTCTTTAAATTTATGTGGAGTGGAGGATCAGAAGTTGGATCATCATATTTCATATTAAAAGGAACTTCTACCTCTATACCGCCAATTGCATCGACAACATCTTTTACTATTTGGTAATCTAGCAAAACATAATAGTCTATATCAAAGCCAACTAAGTTGCTTACAGATTCAAGAGTCATATCTACTCCGCCATATGCATGAGCAGCATTTATTTTGTCTAATCTCCCATTTACTATAGTTCTAGTGTCTCTAGGTATAGATAACATTGTTATTTTACCTGTATCAAAATTTACCCTTGTTAACATTATGGTATCAGTTCTAGCACCTTTTGCATGCCTAATATCTTTAGCATCTACTCCTAAAAGCAAAAATATCAATTCATTTTTATCATTTTTCACAAAATCATCTTCATCAATGTTTAGTGGGTCTTCTGCAACGACCTCTTGATTTTTGAAGACTGTATTTGCTAATATCCCATATACAGACATAAACACTATTAATGAAACCAAAAATACCATTAAAAATTGCTTTTTCATCTTGCACCTCTTTAAATATTATATTGTTATAATACTATAAGTATAGTTCAATTACAATAATTTAAAAATATAAAAGATGAGTTTTAACTCATCTTTTATTTTCAACTATATCTAACAGTATTGTTTTTCTAAGCTCTTTTGCTTTTTCAGTTCCTCTTAAGGCTTCGACAATTTTAACTGCAAAATGGTTCGCTGCTGCTGGTCCCATAGCAGTGATTATATTTTCATCTCTAACAACTATTTCATTAACTACTTTAGCACCTGTAAGTTTTTCGCCATATCCTGGAAAACAAGTCACTCTTTTTCCTTCTAATATGCCAGCTTCATGTAGTACCGTTGGTCCTGCACAAATAGAGGCAACTAACTTATCCTCTTCATAAAATTCTCTAACTAGTTCAAGAACTCTTTTGTTGTTCTTTAAATTTGTTGCTCCAGGCTGCCCTCCTGGAATGATAATACCTGAATAATTAACTGTTGAAAGTATTTCATCTAATGTCTTATTTGCTAAGACTTTTATCTTATGAGACCCCTCTACTACCTTTTCATTGCTTATAGACACCAAAACCGCTTCAATACTAGCTCTTTGAAGATAATCTGCACAAGTTAATGCTTCAACTTCCTCAAATCCATCAGCAAGCATTATAAGAATTTTATTCATATAATCAACTCCTCATATAATATACTCTAGCTATAATTTATTCCCTGATAAATAAGGAGTTCTTTTAATCTCTTGTCAATTGAAGAAATAACTCCTAATTTATCAGAACTCCATTTTGGTTCAAAAAGGAGATTTCTGTCTGCATCTCCAGTGAGTCTATGAATTACCATTTCTTTAGGTAAATAAGTTAAAGACTCACATACTATATCTACATATTCTTCTTTGCTAAGCAGCTTAAAGTTGTTTTCAAGATAATATTTATACAGTCTTGAATTAGTTTGTATGTATAGAGAATGAAATTTTACTCCCCATATACCTGTTTTAGAAATATATTTTACAGTTTCTATCATATCATTCTTATCTTCATTTGGTAATCCAAAAATCAAATGAATCACTACCTTAATGTTTCTTTTTCTCAATTCAAATAAAGCTGTTTCATAAACTTCTTTGTCATATCCTCTATTAATTAGTTTTGCTGTGAAATCATTTGTTGTCTGCAGTCCAAGTTCTAACCATAAAAAAGTTCTACCATTTAATTCTTCCAAATAATCGTAAATTTCATCGCTTAAACAGTCAGGTCTAGTAGCAATAGCTAATCCAACAACTTCTTTTCTATTAAGAGCTTTTTCATATTTGGTTCTCAAATCTGATAAATCTCCATAAGTATTTGTAAATGATTGAAAATAAGCTATAAATTTATTTGCATCCCATTTTTTTCGTATAATTTCAATTTGCTCAGAAATCTGTTCGTTTATATCTAAATTTGCCCTAGTAAACTCTCCTGCACCTTTTTCGCTGCAAAAAAGGCACCCTTTATCACTTATAAGTCCATCTCTATTTGGGCAAGTAAAGCCTCCATCAATGGATATTTTAGAAACTTTTTCATTAAAAAATCTATAGAGTTCATCATTTAATGTGTTGTATCGCTTTCCACTTAACATATTAGCCCTCGAATTGTTTATCATTTATTATTCTGATTATTGATTCTACTGTTTTAATAAGAATCTCGTGAGGTTCAATATAGGAATTCGTCATATGCAGTCTGTTTTTATATAATGAGTAAATGCCTGTAAAGCCTAATTCATACAATTTTTGAACTCCGTTATCGGCATATCCAAATATTCCTACAACCGGAACATGGTTTTTGTGTGCTATGTCTGTCATGTCCATCATTATACGATTTAGATTGTAGATTCTTAAAATTTCAGTAGCTCCTGTAAAAACTATGTCAGCATCATAAATATTTTCTTTTAAATCGCTTATTTCATAAAATGCATCTATTGAGGAGATTATGTCTGCATTTAAAAAGCTGCACAAACCGGCTCCAACTCCTCCTCCAGCTCCAGCTCCTCTTATCTTTTCTACATCCACTCCTATTTCTTTCTCTACTACCAATGAGAAATTTCTAAGACCTCTATCTAAAGATTCGATCATTAAAGGAGTTGCACCTTTTCTAGGGCCATATGTGTAGGCTACTCCATGAAGACCAGAAAAATCACCATTATAGTCAGTAACTACTGTGAATGTGGCTTCCAGAAGCCTTGAATCCTTTTTTGATGAATCAATGTATCTCAAAGCATAAAGTCCTTTAACATTACTCTCAACTTCTTTGTTATTCGAGTCTAAAAAATTAAAACCCAAAACATTTAATATTCCTAATCCTGCATCATTTGTCGCACTTCCATGAGTATAAATATAAAAATCTCGATAACCTTTGTTTAAAGCATCTAAAATTAAAATCCCTGTGCCTTTAGTATTTGTATAAAGAGGATTTCTTTCTTCAACATTTAAATGATGCAGTCCTGAACTTTCTTTTAATTCAATGATTACTTTATCATTTATAACAGCATACTTTGCATGAACTTTTCTGCCTAAAGGGTCTAAAGTCTCTTTTTCATAAACTCTAGCTCCTAATGCTTGAAATTGTTCTATAGTTGAATCTCCATTTGTCAGTGGATATTTATATATATCTGCATTCTTAACGATATTTCTAACACCATCTTCTATGCATAATGCCATATCATTAGAATTTAGAATGTTTTTAATCCCGCTTGGTGCAATTATTACTTTCATTTGTTATCCTGCTTTCTAGAGTATTTTCATATACTGATTATACCCAAAGCATTTTATTTATAACATAGCATTTTCTGCCATTTATATTCATTTTATTTATTAAATACCTCTAATATTGTCTAAAAATATAAGTCAACTCAAACTAAGTTCATATAAAAAAGCCTCGATATTGTATCGAAGCTTATCATTTATAGTAATTTTCTATTTCTTTTATAAACAAATCTATGTCTTCTTTAGTAGTGTCAAAAGATGTGACAAGTCTCACTAAACCATTTTTTTCATCAGTTATATAAAATCCAAATTTGTCATGAAGTACTTCTATTAGATCTTTAGGCATATATGCAAAGATCATATTAGCTCTTACTTGTGATCTTAGCTTTATTTCTTCGAATTTCTCTAGTTCTTTAGCGAAGTATATTCCCATCTCATTAGCATTTTTTGCATTTTCTTCCCACACACCATCTAAATATGCTATAAACTGACTAGATATAAATCTCATCTTAGATACCAATTGCATAGCTTGTTTTCTATAGAAGTGATACCTTCCTTTTAATTCGTCATTAAACACTACAATTGCTTCGCCTATCATCATCCCATTTTTTGTTCCACCAAAACTGACCAAATCTACCCCTGTATCTGTTAACATCTCTTTAAAAGATGAATTCAACGCACATACTGCATTAGCGATTCTAGCCCCATCTAAATGCAAATATAAACCATTTTGATGAGCAAAATCTGCTAATTCTTTTATTTCTTCTACCTCGTATAGTGTTCCTAATTCAGTAACTTGAGATATAGAAATAATCCTTGGTTGGACTGCATGTTCATCCCCTAGAACTTCAAGAGTATCTTTTACTATATCTGGATATATCTTGCCATCATCTGAATGAACTTGAATGATTTTATTCCCTGAAAATTTTTCTAAAGCTCCACATTCATCTACATTTATGTGTGCGCTATCTAAAGCTACTACCCCTTCGTATGATCTAAGAGCTCCAGATAGTGCTATTACATTAGCTGATGTACCAGTTGTGACAAAGAAAACATCTACATCTTTACCTAATATTTCTCTGAATTTTTCAATAGCTTTTTGTGTTGTTGCGTCCGATCCATAAGCACTTTCATGTTCTACGTTTGCATTTACAATTGCTTCCAAAATTTTGGGATGAATACCGGATGTGTTGTCGCTTTTAAACATTTTCAACACTATCGCCTCCAGAATTAATATTGTTTTCGGCTTTTTTTCTTTTTAGCGTTTGCTCTTTCTACTCTTACCTTAGTACCCCTTATTTTTTTTCCGTTTAGTCCATTTATTACTATCTCATCATATTCAGATGGAACTTCTATAAATGAAAAATCATCATAAAGGTCAATGTTTCCAATTATTTTTTTGCTTAACCCTGTTTCTTCAAAGATCGCTGACAATATATGTCTAGGACTGATTCCCAAGGATTTACCTACGTTTAAATGCAATCTAGTATTTATTCCACTTGAGTTGTATTTCTTTTTAGTATCTACTTGTTCTATTTCTTCATGACCTTCAAATATTTTCTTTTCATCCAAGTACATCTTTAAAAGCGCAAGAGCAATGTCAAATGAACTATACTCTTCTAAAAGCAGTGTATCTAATATTGGATTGTATTTAGTTAAATCATTTTCTTCTATAGCTTCTATCTCTTGTTTTATCTTTTCTTGTATGCTTTCAGTATATTTTGCTTGAATATCTTTTAATGTCGGTATTTCTCTTCTTTCAATTGTTGTTTTGGTATATTTTTGTATATCTTTAAGTTTATAAATTTCTCTACCTGATACAAAACTAAAAGCCCTTCCACTTCGACCTGCTCTAGCAGTCCTACCGATTCTATGGACATAATTTTCTTCATCTTGAGGCAAATCATAATTTACAACCAAGTCAATATCATCAACATCTAATCCCCTAGCAGCTACGTCTGTTGCGACTAATATATCAATGGTAGAATTTCTAAATTTGTTCATTACCATATCTCTTTGATTTTGCTTTAGGTCTCCATGTAACCCATCTGCTAGATATCCCCTTGACTGCAGCTCAGTCGTAAGCTCATCTACTTTTTTCTTTGTATTGCAAAATACCAATGTCAATTTTGGGTTATAAATATCTATAAGTCTACTGAGTATTTCAGTTTTCATCTGTGATCTTACTTCATAATATGACTGTTCTACCTTTGGCACAGTCAATTCCTTATGCACAACTTTTATATACTGTGGGTTCTTTTGAAATTTCTTTGCAAATTGTCTTATCTCTTCAGGCATAGTCGCTGAGAAAAATATCGTTTGTCTATCTTCTGGCAAAGTGTTCATTACCAATTCAATATCATCTCTGAATCCCATATCAAACATCTCATCAGCTTCATCAAGAACCATGTACTTTATTTTGTCTGTTTTTATAGTCTTTCTTCTTATGTGATCAATCACCCTTCCAGGTGTACCAACAACAATCTGCACCCCTGTTCTTAACCCTTTTAACTGTCTTTCTATTGGTTGTCCACCATAGACAGGCAATATATTTAACCCTTTTATGTGTTTAGCTAGATTGGTTAATTCTTCTGCTACTTGCACTGAAAGCTCCCTAGTCGGACATAGTATGAGTGCTTGAGTTGTTTTAACACTTGCATCTACCATTTCTAATAAAGGTATGCCAAAAGCCGCTGTTTTACCAGTTCCCGTTTGAGCTTGGCCTATTACATCAATTCCTTGTAGAAGAATTGGTATTGCTTGTGATTGGATAGGAGACATTTCTTCAAAACCCATATCTCTAATCCCTTTCTTCACAGCCTCACTAAATTCCATTTCATCAAATCTTAATTTCTCCATATAAAAAAACTTCCTCCTTGTCTTTAACTAAATAAGTATATATCTAAGTCGACATAAAAGCAAGAAAAAAGTTTAGAGCGAACTCTAAACTTTATCCAAATAATCTTTATACCCTTCTTTTTCCATGTCCTCTTTTTTGATAAACCTTAAACTCGCTCCATTTATACAATACCTTAACCCGCCTCTTTCCTTTGGGCCATCATTAAAAACATGTCCCAAATGAGAATCCGCCTCTTTGCTTCTTACTTCTGTTCTAATCATGCCATGAGAAAGGTCTTTTCTTTTAACAATATTATCTTCTTCTATCGGCTTTGCAAAACTTGGCCAGCCACATCCTGCATCGAATTTGTCCTTTGAAGAAAAAAGAACTTCTCCAGAAACTATATCTACATATATCCCATCTTCAAAATTGCTTTCTAGCGGACTTGAAAATGGCTTTTCTGTAGCATTTTCTTGTGTTACTTTGTAAGAAATTGGACTTAACTTATTCTTTAATTTTTCTTTATCTATATCTTTCATAATCATCACCTTTGAGTATTTATATATCCATAAATTTATTTTTCAATCAATAAAACTGATTATATTTAAATAATTTATTCCTTTATTAATATAAATTTTCTTTGAATGAGTTTAAACCTATGTTATAATTTTAGTGTATCGAAATAAATAGAGAGGTGATAAATTTGCGTTGGAGTCTTAAAGAATTATATCCATCATTTGATAGTCAAGAATTCCAATCAGACCTAGTTGCTTTTAAAGAACTGGTTAGAGAAATAAATGATTGGACTGCAGAAGCTTTTTTAAATACCGAAAATGTAGTAGAAAAGTTAGAATCCTACATTGAATATTTAAGAAAATATAGATACTTAGTATCTAGGTTAGCTTCATTTGCACAATTAACTAATTCCGTAGATGCTAATGATGAAGCTTCTTTTAAATATCTTGACAAGATTGAAGTAATAGCTAATGAAATAACACCTGCTATAGTAAAATTCCAAAATTTCTTGATTGAAATTGATAATTTAGAGGAAATTATTGCAAAATCTACTCTATTAAATGAGCATAGATACTTTTTATTATCAAATAAAGAGAGAGCAAAATATCTATTGCCAGAAGATCAAGAAATCATTATTTCTAAGCTAGTAAATACTGGTTCTTCAGCTTGGGAAGCTTTACAAAACAAAGTTGTTTCAACTCTTGAGGTAGATATTGAAATTGATGAAAAGAAACAAACACTTCCCCTTCCTGTAGTAAGGAATCTTGCTTATGATAAAGACCCAGCTATAAGAAAAAGTGCTTATTTTGCAGAACTTGAATCTTACAAAAAAATAGAAGATGCCTCTAGTGCGGCGATAAACGGTATAAAGGGAGAAGTAATTACCCTTACAGATTTAAGAGGATATAAATCACCTCTTCATGAAACTTTAATAAAATCTCGTATGGATGAAGAAACTCTAAATGCAATGTTAGAAGCAATGACTGAAAGCTTAGGGATATTTCATAAATATTATAAGAAAAAAGCTGAATTGTTAGGCCATAAAGGTAGCCTTCCATTTTATGATTTGTTCGCTCCTGTAGGAAATAATGATAGAACTTTTTCGTATGAAGAAGCAATGAATTATATAATAGACAATTTCAGAACTTTTAGTGATAGGTTAGCAGATTTTGTTAAAAATGCTTATGATAATAATTGGCTTGATGTTGAGCCTCGAAAAGGTAAAAGAGGTGGCGCATTCTGTTATAATCTTCATTGCATAGGTCAAAGTAGAATAATGGCAAACTTCAATGGAAGTTTTTCAAATATGACAACTTTAGCTCATGAACTCGGTCATGCTTATCATGGATTTAATTTGAAAGATGAGTCAATATTAAATAGTTCTTATCCAATGCCAATAGCTGAAACTGCTTCAATATTTTGTGAGACTATCGTAGTAAATGCAAGTTTAAAAGAAGCTAATAGTATTGATGAGAAGATTGCTATATTAGAAGAATCTATATCAAGTTCTGGACAAGTAATAGTTGATATATTGAGTAGATTTTTATTTGAATCTGAAGTATTTGAAAGAAGAAAAGATCATCCACTTACTGTGAAAGAATTGAATGAAATAATGCTTGACTCACAGAAAAAAGCTTATGGTGATAGTCTAGACGAAAATTATTTACACCCATATATGTGGATAAATAAATCTCACTACTACTCAGCTGATTTAAGCTTCTATAATTTCCCTTATGCATTTGGACTATTGTTTTCAAAAGGTCTATATGCAAGATATCTAGATGATAAAGAAACTTTTGTCAAACAATATGATGCTTTATTACGAGAGACTGGAAAAAACAATATTTATGAAGTAGCAAAAATGATGGATGTTGATGTCCATGACAAAAATTTCTTTAAAAGTTCTCTAAATTTGATTGAAAAAGAAATAGATATGTATTTAAAATTAGCAGATGAAATAATACAAGACATGGCTTAAAGCCATGTCTTTATTTGAGCGTTGAATTTTCAATTGTTCTTAATAACTCCTCTTTCTTTATGAAATTAGTTATATTTATTCTCGGAATTTTCTTCAAATCATTTACAGTTTTAAATTCTCTAATGCCTTCATCTGATGTTAGACTTCCTTTAAAACCAAAACTATAAATTGCTGATTCCGTTAAATCTGAATACATCCCATATGGATATGCAATAAAAGATGGAATATGACCTGTATTATTGTATGTTAAATAATTCAATGTAATTAGATCATCCCTCAACCTAATCCTATATCTATAGTTATTCTCACCATTTAACTTCATCATTCCCTTTGCAGTTGGATTGTTTAATCCAAGGCTGTATCCTTCAGGGGAATGTAGGTCATATGTATGATTTTGAATATCTATCAATCCACTGTCTAACATTTCTTTTGCTTCTATCCAAGAAAAGTGAGGTATAATAGGCGTCTTATTATCCACCATCTTATCCCGTCCTACCGACCAACCTATTATTGAAACCGTGAGTTTCATATTAGTTTCCTGTGCTATTGGATAAGCTATTTCATAGAATGAAGAATATCCATCATCAAATGTAATTATTATTGGCTTATCTGGCAAAGTAGTGTTTCCTTGTAAGTATTCATAAAGGTCCGTTAAAAATATTCCCTCATATCCAGCTTCTTTTAATGTTATCATATCCTCATAAAATTTGTCTTTGCTTACCACCATAGAATTGTTGACTTCATCGCTAATATGATGATACATAAGAACAGGAACTTTAATTGGTTTTATTCCTTCAGTAGCCTCTATTCTTGTAGAGCTAATAAACAAGAATAAAAATAAAATCATAAAACTTTTAATAATATATTTTTTATTCATTTCTGCCCCCTAATTTATAGTTATATATATCATTATACATAATATCGGCAATAAAATCTAAATATTTAATGATAAATAATGTAATTTATTTGTAACCACTTTTTATTTGATGGTGCTATAATATTCTAAAGGAGATGAATTATAATGAAGAAATATAAAAAGCTAAGTTTGATTTTATTGTCGTTGATACTTACTTTTTCAATCATATCTGGTTGTAGCAAAGCTGATGAATCTTCTCAAATTGACTCCGGAATAGTCAGTCCTGAACTTCCAAGAGAAACCCCTGAATTTACCGGTGATAAGAGTAGCTCTATAGATCCAGAAAAAGTTATCACTACGATCACTATGAACATGGAAACTCTAGAGTATGAGAAAACTCTAGATAGGTTAAATCAGTTAATAGAAGCAAATAATGGTTATATAGTAAATTCTCAAATTTCTTACGATAGTTATGTAACAGAAAATTATAATAAATATGATAGATATGCTTATTATGAGATTAGAATCCCAAAAGATTATGTAATGAATTTTAAAAAAGCAATTGCCGATATTGGAAATATTACAAGTGAATATACATCAAAACAAGATGTATCAAAGTACTATAAAGATACTGAATCAAGGTTAAGAGTCCTTGAAACAAAAGAAGAAAGGCTCTTAAGCCTTTTGGAAAAAGCTGAAAGGATAGAAGATATAATTGCGATTGAAAATCAATTAAGTGATGTGATAACTCAAAAAGAATATTTAAAATCAGAATTACAAGGCCTTGATGAAAGAATTGATTTCACAACTTTTAGTGTTTCTATTTACGAGGTCAACAAATTGACTAGTTCTGCAGGTGTAAATGCAAGCTTTTTTACTAAATTGAAAGTTGCATTTAACGATGCGATTGATAGATTTTCTAGCTTTATTGAGCAATTCATTATATTTATAGTCTCCAATATTTTCTTCATAGTTCTCCTCGCTGTGCTAATCTATTTCATAGTAAAATATTTCATGAAACGTAATAAAAAGAATTTAAATTATCCACCTGAAGAAAATTCGGACAATCGAGTAGGAGGTAATTAATTATTTTAATTACCGTCCTCTCACACCACCAAGCATACCGTTCGGTACTTGGCGGTTCATTAAGACAGTCTAAATTT
>NZ_JBSQIL010000048.1:0-13672 GCF_055108775.1 Soehngenia sp.
CACCTCACGATGGACACCCTTGTCTTAAGCTAACGGTTGGCACTATCAACCTCCGTATCGGACTTTCACCGACTAGTTTACGCCCATGCTGGGCGCACAGATAAATAAAGGGTAAACTAAAGAGTTTACCCTTTATTTATTCAACTTTTACAAATTTCGACTTTGGTGAATCGCAAACAGGGCATACCCAATCTTCTGGAAGATCTTCAAACTTAGTCCCAGGTGCAATTCCAGAGCTTGGATCTCCTTTTTCTGGATCATAAACATATCCGTATACTGTGCATTTGCACTTGTCCATTTTACAGCCTCCTTAGATTATTTATTTTTTATACCCCGATTATTTAATTTATAACTTTATGTGTGTAAATTTATGTAAAAAAAGGCTAGATGAAATTTCATCTAACCTAGTGCGACATCCATTACCATCATGACCGTAAAACCAATCATACAGCCGATAGTGGATATATCTGTGCTTGATTTTCCAAGTTTTGAGTCCATTTGGGCTTCAGGGATAAGCTCTTCTACTACTACATATATCATAGCTCCTGCTGCAAAAGCCAACGCATATGGCAATATTGGCTGAATGGCCATCACCGCATAAGCGCCTATGACTGCAGCTATAGGCTCAACTATTCCCGATGCCTGGCCTAAGAAGAACGATTTTCCTCTTGAATATCCCTCTCTTCTCAAAGGAATTGACACTGCTGCTCCTTCTGGGAAGTTTTGAAGTCCTATGCCAAGAGCCAATACACTAGCTCCGGCTAAAGTAGCTCCCGATGCATCTCCTAAAGCCGCAGCTCCAAAAGCGACTCCTACTGCCAAACCTTCAGGTATGTTGTGAAGCGTGATCGCCAATACTAGTAGTATACTTCTTTGTAAAGATGTTTTTGGCCCTTCAGCTTTTGAGCTCTCAAGTCCCATATGCAAGTGAGGCATGATTGTGTCGACAAAATATAAAAATCCTCCACCTAATAAAAATCCAATTCCTGCGGTTAAATATGGAATTTGCCCTAAGTTTTCCGCCATCTCCAAACTGGGTTCCAACAGCGACCAAAAGGATGCAGCTATCATAACACCTGCCGCAAACCCGAGCATTCCATTTAGCACAGTTTTGTTTATTGTTTTAAAGAAAAATACTAGCGCAGCGCCTAACGCTGTTACACCATAAGTGAAAAGAGTAGCTAAAAGCGCTTGTTGAACTGGTGTTAGTGAATCTAAAAAGTTTAACATGGCCTCACCCCTTAAAAGCCAATTTTATTTATTAATGCATCAACTCTTTTTTTAATCACATCAATATCCTCTTTTTTAGCTTTTCCATTAAAAATATAGGTGTCAACAAAGTTCCAATTTAATTTATACCTATTCATAATATCATCTAATTCTTTTTGTAATCCACTAGTCCAGCCATACGATCCAAATGCAAAGGCATGTCTTTTCAATATTTTCTTTCTGCCTATTTCTTCTAACGCACACGCAACAGGTGGAAACATTTGATATTCATAAGTTGGTGCCGCAATTATGACTCCAGATGAACTCAATACAGATTTTAAAACTGTTCCCCAGTTTGTTTGAGGCAACCTACAAACATTTACCTTTATATCTCTACTTTCAATATATTTTTCGATTTCTCTAACTGCAGTTTCAGTTCTTCCGTACATTGAACCCCATAATATAGTTATTTCTTTTCTGCCATAACCCAAAGCATAATCAACATAATTTTTATACATCTCTACAATTTTATACGGATCTTTTTTCCACACAATTCCATGTGATGGAGCTATTATCTTTGCATCAAGACTTTCATATTTTTCAACTGCCCTTTTCACTTGAGGAGTAAAAGTCATCATTACGTTTGAGAAATACCTTAAACCCTCTTCATCTAAATATTTTAAATCTTCATCAGTTAAATTATCATCGAAATCATAATCAGTTTTCCCGAATGTTCCAAATAGATCGCAAGTAAATGCTACTCCTGTAGACTTTTCATAAGTAATCATAGTTTCAGGCCAATGCACATTTGGCACTTCATAAAATTCAAGAACTTTGCCATTCCCGAGATCTAAATTATCTCCATTTGCAACTATTTTAACATTTTCTTCCATATCATAAAATGCTTTCATCACAGCTGCTGCTTTTTTTGTACAAACTATTTCAAAATTTGGACTTAGTTTCTTAAATTCCTTTATCCAACCAGTGTGATCTGGTTCCATATGATTAACTATTAAATATCTGATATCCTCAATACTTACATCTGCTTCCTTCAATAATTCAAATAATTTCTCTGGCACTCCATCCCAATCGCCAAATCCATCTATTATAGCTATTTTATCGCCTTTTACTATATACGAATTCAATGATACTCCATTTGGTATTTCCCACATTCCTTCAAATAATATTCCACCTAAATTTGCTGACAACTTAGTTATTCCATTTTCTAATTTTACTACATTCATCGTATCCCTCCTTGTTTATGTGTAATCTTTTCATTGTTGAACCACTTGTAATATATGTTATCTATTTATCATTCTATCAAATGATTGCTTTATTTTCAATAATATTGTAACCGATGCCACAAAATGGTATAAATTAAATATGATACGACTTTAAGGGTGATTATATGTTGGAAATAGTTTTAGCTTACAATGAAATTGGATCAATCAGAGAATTATTCAACGAATACACAGATATGTTAATAGAGAAGGATTATAATTTCAAAGAGTATCTGTCCCAACAAAACTACGATTATGAATTTAAAGATCCTTCAATTAAGTATGGCCTTCCATACGGAAGACTATTCTTGCTAAAATTGGATAATCTTCCTATCGGGTGCATAGCTTTAAGGAAAGTTGATGATAAAACTTGCGAGATGAAAAGGCTCTACATTAAGCCTTTGTACAGAGGAAAAGGTTATTCGCATTTGCTCATTGAAAAAGCAATCGAATCTGCAAAGGAAATTGGATATGAATACATTATATTGGATACACTCCCATATTTAGAAACAGCGTTAAAGCTCTATAAAGAATATGGCTTTCAAGAAATCGAACCATTTAATGACAATCCAATGGGAAATTCAATTTATATGAGGTTAAAAATAAAGTGGTGAATAATTCACCACTCTATTTTTTGCTTCTTATTTTGTTACTAATTGTAATTCTACAGGTATGTTTGCGTCAACTTGTTCTCCGTTTAATACTTTGATTGCTGTCTCAATTGCTATTTCACCCATAAGTCCTGGTTGTTGAGCAACAGTTGCTGCCATTTCACCAGCTTCTACAGCTTTAACAGCGTCATCAGTTGCATCAAACCCAACTACTATTATATCTCTTCCACTTGCTTTAATTGCTTCTAATGCGCCAAGTGCCATTTCATCGTTGTGAGCAAATACAGCATCTATTTCAGGTTGAGATTGAAGAATATTTTCCATTACATCCAAGCCTTTTGCTCTATCAAAATCAGCTGTTTGTCTAGCTACTACTTCTATTTCTGTGCCTTCTAAAGCAGCGTTGAAGCCTTCTCCTCTTTCTCTAGCTGCACTAGTGCCAGCTATTCCTTCAAGCTCTACAACTTTGCCTTTTCCGCCTAGTTGTTGAATTATAAATTCTCCTGCCATTTTACCACCTGCGACATTGTCAGATGCAATATGGCATACTACTTCTCCGCCGTTAGATGCTCTGTCAACAGTTATTACTGGTATTCCAGCATCGTTAGCTGCAAGTACACTATTTACGACAGCATCAGAGTCAGTAGGATTAATTATGATAAGATCTACTTTTTTAGTAATCAAGTCCTCAACATTTGAAGCTTCTTTTGCTGGATCGTCTTGTGAGTCTAATACTATCAATTCTACGCCTAAATCTTTAGCTTTTTGTTCTGCTCCTTCTTTAAGTGTAACGAAGAATGGGTTTGACTGTGTCGATATGACAAATCCAACTTTTTTGGCTTCTGTGCTTCCACCAGTAGTATCTTCTCCTTCATCTGTACTAGATGTACAAGCAACAAGCGAGATACTAAGTACTAGTACCATCAACATTGTAATTAATTTTTTCATCTTTTTTTACCCTCCCATTAATTTTTAATTTTAACAGCTAACGCTGTTATAAACTTAAAATACAACTCCTGATTTTAAAATTATATTTGAATATGGAGTAAATTCTCCTGTTCTAATCACAGCTTTACAGTCCTTGGACAACTCTTTGAGTTTTTCATGCTCCATCTCTGTGACCTTAAATTCACCATTTATGACATGGTCTAGATTTTCTTTCATATGAGGGCTTACACTTTTTAATTCCACATCTATATAAGCTTCCTCTACCTTTAAATCCTCTAATACTGCTTTTAGTACATCTATAAAGCCAGGTATTCCCTCAACTAAAGCTAGGTCAATTAGTTTAACCCCTTTAGGCACAGGCATACCAGCATCTCCGATGAGGATCATATCCATATGCCCCATTTCTGCGATTAATTTAGAAAGTTCTCCATTCAATATTCCTCTTTTTTTCATTCAATCACCTCTATTTATTTTTTTCTTTTCGATCCAATAACACTGCAATCAGTATTACAATCGCTCTTACGATCATTTGATAATATGATTGAACGTCAAGTAAATTTAAAGCGTTGTTTAATATCCCAATGATCAAAGCCCCTACGATAGTTCCCAATATCGCACCTTGTCCACCTGCCAGAGATGTTCCTCCTAATACTACTGCTGCAATTGCATCTAACTCATATCCATCACCTGCTGTAGGTTGAGCTGAAGAAAGCCTTGCTAAAACTATAATTCCAGCAATTGATGCTAAAATTCCACTTATCATATACGCTAACATCTTAACTCGATCTGTGTTTACTCCAGAAAGTAAAGCTGCTTGTTCATTTCCGCCAACTGCATATATATGCCTGCCATATTTTGTATTGTGGAGAATATGATAGCAAATAGCAAAGATAATAACCATCATTATAACTGCAACAGGAATTCCAAGTATATCTCCTCTTGCTATATACCTGAGTATTTTAGTAGCACTTTCTCCTTTTACGGCAATTGGCTTGCCGTTTGTAAATACCATTGTTGCACCTCTTAAAAGGATCATAGTAGCTAAAGTGGCAATGAAAGGTTGAACTTTCCCTTTCGTTATGACCACTCCATTAAACAGCCCAAATAATGCACCTACTAAAATTGCAGCTAAAAAAGATATAAATACATTTGTGCCATTTGTAAGTAAATATGCACATATCGCTCCAGAAAAACCTAATATAGACCCAACTGAAAGATCTATTCCTGCAGTTAATATTACAAAAGTCATACCTGCAGCTATAATTGCGTTGATTGAAGTCTGCCTTAAAACTGTAAGCAAATTGCCCTTTGATAAAAAGTTTGGGCTAATAATGCTGACAACCACAACAATTAATATAAGCCCTAAAAGTGGCTTTGCTTTACTCAATTTAGTTTTCAAATTAGTTTTCCTCCCCTTTAATGATATAGTTCATTATCTTTTCAGAAGTGGCTTCTTCTCTAGTAAATTCTCCTTTTACCACACCTTCATGCATTACTATTATTCTGTCGCTCATCCCTAAAATTTCTGGCATTTCAGAAGATATCATGATCACGCAATGGCCTTCTTTCTTAATTGCATTTAATAGATCATATATTTCTCTCTTTGCCCCGACGTCTATCCCGCGTGTTGGTTCGTCCAAGATGAGCACTTTCGGCTCAGTTAAAAGGGATTTTGCAATCGCCACTTTTTGTTGATTGCCACCACTTAAATTTTTGACTTTCTGCGTCAAGGAAGGAGTTTTGATTTTAATTTTCTCTCTGTACTCCTGTGTGACTCTTTCTTCTTTTTTCTTGTCAAGACCAATTGCCCTTTTAAATTTGTCGAGTGAGGAAAGAGTTATGTTAGACTTTACATCCATAGAAAGAACTAATCCTTCAGATTTTCTATCTTCAGATACATACATTATTCCGTTTTCAATTGCTTCTTTTGGTGATTTGAATTCTACTTTTTTCCCTTCTAGAAAAATCTCCCCTTCATCTATTGGATACAAACCAAATATGGTTTTCCCCAATTCACTTCTTCCGGCTCCAACTAACCCTGATATGCCTAGCACTTCACCTTTTTTTAGGCTAAAAGAAATATTTTTTACGTATTTATTTGTCAGATTTATAACTTCAAGCACATTCTCACTAGCCTGTGTCATTAAATATGGAAATTGTTCATCCAAAGTTCTGCCTACCATTAACTTGATTATCTCATCTTCATCCAAGTCGCTGATCATCCGCTCGTCAATTAATTTTCCATCTCTCAGAACGGTAGCTCTATCACATATTTCAAACACTTCTTTAAGTCTATGGGAAATATATACAATCGCTTTGTTTTCTGTTTTTAGTTCTCTTATAACATCAAATAGGCTATCCACTTCTTTGTCGGTTAGTGTATCCGTAGGTTCGTCCATGACTATTACCGAAGCATTCAAAGATAAAGCTCTTGCAATTTCAACCATCTGTTGTTTTGCTATCGATATCTCATTTACTCTAAGCGTAGGATCAATGTCAACTCTCAGCCTTTCCAAGAGCTTTTTAGATTCATCTATCATATAGTCTTTTTTTAGTACTCTATATGAATTAACCTTTTCTCTACCTAAAAATATATTTTCATAAACTGTCAAATTTGGTATGAGATTTAGTTCTTGGTGGATGATAGCGATTCCTTTTTCAGCTGCATCTCTAGGATTAAGCACATTTATTTCTTCACCGTTTAATAATATTCGCCCTGAGTCTTTTGTGTATACACCCGATAAAATCTTCATCAAAGTACTTTTGCCTGCTCCGTTTTCACCTAAAAGCGCCATAACTTCGCCTTCATATGCCGTGAAACTGACATCGTCCAATGCTTTAACGCCGGGAAAACTCTTTGAAATGTTCTCCATTCTAAGTATTTCTCTACCCATAAAACTCTCTCCTATTTAAAATTTAATACTTCTTCTAATGTAGGCAATGAAGTCTGTGCGCCAAACCTTTGTATTGAAATAGCAGCAGTTTTTTGACCCATGTCAATAGCTTTATCTATGTCTTTAGTCTTAATATAATTAGCCACAAAACCACCTATAAACGCATCTCCTGCAGCAGTTGAATCCATTGCTTTCACTTTATATGAAGGATACATTTTAGTAGTATTTTCATCTACATAGAGCGCACCTTTTTCTCCTAATGTAACTATTATCTTTTTGACATTACTATCTATCAACAAGTTACAAGCTCCAATCAAGTCAGCCTCATCTTTTATTTCTATATGGGCTATTCTCGATAGCTCATGCTCATTTGGAATTATGATATCTACGTTCTCGATGATTTCATCATTCAGCTCATAGGCAGGAGCGGGGTTTAATATAGTCAATTTGCCATGCTTTTTAGCTAGTTTCAATCCAAATTTTACCGTATCTATTGGAATCTCTAGTTGAAAAACTACAGCTTCCGCATTTTTGATAATCTCTTCATTCTCCAGTAGATATGCTTCATCGACTTTGCCGTTTGCTCCCGGAATGACTATGATGTTGTTGTGTGCATTTTTATCTACATTTATGACCGCAATTCCTGTAGATATGCTTTCATTCTTTATGTTTTTTATATTTACACCTGATTCTTTCATGGAATTTAAAACAATGTTGGCAAAACTGTCATTTCCTACCTTCCCTAAGAAGTCCACATCACAGCCTAATTTTGCCATCGCAACAGCTTGATTAGCGCCTTTTCCTCCAGGTATTTGAGAAAGAGAATTTCCCATTACCGTTTCCCCTATTTTAGGTATTTCATCGACTTCAACAACTAAATCTAAATTGATACTCCCAATGACGACAATCTTGCCCATTAACAGCTCATCCTTTCAATTAAACTTGTTCTTAAAATGATCTCATAATCCATATCATAGCCATTAATCATGTTGACTAGCATATCTACAGCCTCTTTCCCCATTTGGTAAATAGGTTGTTTTACAGTAGTAAGTGGCGGATTGATGTATTTTGAAATTTGAATATCGTCAAAGCCAATTACTTTTACATTCTCTGGTACTCTTATCTGCTTTTGTTTGAGTGCATTAATTGCACCTATCGCAATTAGATCATTCCCACAGCAGATACCTTTGAAATTCCTTTTTTTTAGTATTTCCAGAACACCATTAAACCCTGTCTCTATCGTATAACTGTCTAAGTATATAAGATCTTCATCAATCATTATCCCATGATCAGATAAAGCTCTTTTGTATCCATTTAGCCTTTGACTAGATGATTTACTTATTACATTAGAAGAAATAAATGCTATATCTCTTATGCCTTTTTCTATTAAATATTTGCATGCCTCATATTCACCAGTTTCATTGTCGACAAAGATCTTGCCAACTCTTACATCTGTATTTATGTCTCTATCTAAAAGAACCATCGGAATTTTTCGCATATTTAGAGACCTCTCTACACTTTTTTCAGAGGCTGTTAGGATAATACCATCTACCATCTTCTCCTGTAGCACTTGTATGTATCTCTTTTCTTTTTCCTCGTTATTGTCAGAGTTGCATAGTATGACTGAATAACCTCTTTTCTCTGCAGCATCTTCTATTCCCCTCGCTAATTCAGAGAAGAACAGATTCATCACGTCAGGTATTATAATTCCAATAGTCTTCGTTGATTTAACTTTTAAACTCTTAGCAACTGCATTAGGTATATAACCCTCTTTTTTAGCTATGTCGAAAATTCTCTTTTTTGTTTCCTCACTAATGTAGGGAGCTTTGTCATTTAGTACTTTGGAAACAGTTGCGCTAGAAACGTTTGCTAGCTCTGCAATCTCTTTTATTGTTATGCCCATATTATCACCACTTGTCAGTTAATCGTTTAATTGGGTAATCGTTTACCTAATATAATAATATCACTTCTTCAATATAAATCAACAAATTTTTTTAAATTTCTTCGAAATCTTCTGTCATATAGAATTCAATGCGTTCTTCTAATGAAGGGTGCGAATAATACCAGAATTCATAGAACTTTGAAGGTCTTGGAAGTCCTAAATTTGTGTAGTTTATTTTCTTTAATGCGGATACCGCTGATTCTCTATCTTTTGTGAGCGAAATTTCAAACCTGTCTGCTTGTCTTTCAAATTCCCTTGAAAGCCCATTTTGAATAGGACTTCCAAAAAAATTAAACAAGTTTATCAGAATCAAAAACAAAGGAATCACAGCAAGATTTGTCATATTTTTAAAGCCGAATGCTCCTTTTGATTCCGCAAGCACCCAATTGGCTGAAATATTTAATAAATATAGAATTACAAAGCTTCCTGCTATCCCAAACAATATGTTTTTCCAAATATGTCCTTTAACATAGTGCCCTATTTCATGCGCAGTTATGCTCACTACCTCTTTGGTTTCTAAATTGTTTATTGTATTGTCCCAAAGAACAATTCTCTTTGCACTAAATATCCCGGTCATGTATGCATTCATAGCTTTTGTGTCTTTGCTCTTATCCACTACCATAATCGAAGCATCTTCTATGTCTGCTTTTTCAAGAATTTCAGTTATTTCATCCCTCAGCGCTCCATCCTCCAACGGCCTGTAGTTGTTAAAAATAGGGTCTATAACAAATGGCGATATAAAAACAATAAATACAATCACAGGTATTGAAATAAGCCACAGATTAAACCACCACATGTTTGGGCTTTTATATATAATCAGAAATGGAATGAATAAAAACAAAGAAATAACAGCATCATTTACTAAAAATGACTTTATATTTAATTCAAGCCATCTAAGTAGTGTCTGATTCGAAAGCCCATACTTATGCCCTAGATAGTATGAGCCATAGTAATTGATCGGCAAATTAATTAAAAACATCATTCCAAAGAAAATTAGCCCATAAATTATCCCACTCGCAAATAGACTGTGCTTGTTTTGTGCAAATATACTTATCTTTTGCGATAGTCCACTTACTAAAAATATAAGAGGCAAAAGAAAAGTAGCTATTAACCTAACTGCCCACACCTTTAACAAGTCAATTCTATAGCTATATACTGTTTCTTCTAGTTCAGGGTAATCTCTCTTTAAAGATTCTATGTTGTTAAGCTCTGCCTTGAACATAAGAAATATAAACGCCAACAATACAATAAAAAACACAACGATTGTTGTTTTTAATTTATATGTCATATTTGCTCACTCCAATTTTTATAATTTAGTCGAACATAATTCTGTATATTATTATAGCCCGAAATCTCGGGCTATTCGTTGTATATGAACTTTTTTATCGCATGGAATACTCCATTTTCTATATTTGAACTAGTGATATAATTAGCTCTTTCTTTGATAAAATCAGGAGCATTTTCCATTGCTATTCCTATTTTGGCAAACTCAATCATCGATAAGTCATTTTCTCCATCTCCAATTGCCATTATCTCTTCATTATTTATTCCATAGATATTTGCTACAAATTCCAATGCTATTCCTTTGGAAACATTTGAATCATAAAGCTCTAAATAAAATGGCATTGAAAAAGTTAGATTATAATCATCATCTAGTTTCCCACTTAGATCATCTCTTAATTTAATAAGGACTTCTTCCTCATCAGAAAAAATTATCTTATACACAGAATCCCATAGATTGTTGTCATCTAGATATTTAACCACATTGTTTACTCTTTTTGGTATGACATTGCTGTATTTTATAAACAAGTTAAAATAATCATCATTATTGTCTGTAGCTATGACCTCATCTTTAAAAAATATAAGCATAAATCTTCCATTATTATATAAGTCGATGAACAAATCCTTTATTTTTATCAAATTCAAAGGTTTATCAAATATGATTTTCTCTCCTTTATTATCAGTTACTATAGCACCATTCAATGCAATTAGGGGCGTGTCAAGTTTAAGTTCATTGCTAGCCCAAATCATCGACTCTACCTCTCTACCAGAAGCTAAAACAACTTTAACTCCAAGTTCCTTTAAACTATCAATTATTGCTTTGTTTTCATTTGAAATCTTATGCTCATCATTTAAAAGTGTCCCATCTAAATCTAATCCTACTAATTTAATCATTAAGCTTTTCTCTCTCTCTTTCTACTAATTCAATTAAATATTTTAAAAAGTCAATTTTTAAATCTTCTCTTCTTAATGCAAACTCAACAGTTGCCTCTAAAAACCCTAGTTTATCGCCCACATCGTATCTCTTGCCTTCAAATTCATATGCATACATAGCTTCTTTTTTTGCCAACTCTTTTAATGCATCTGTAAGCTGTATTTCCCCATTTTTACCAGGTTTAGTATTCTCTAATGCTTCAAATATTGATGGACTGATAATGTACCTTCCTAAAATAGCAATATTCGATGGAGCTGAACCTATAGGAGGTTTTTCTACCAAATCTTTAACTTTATATACCCTATCTTCTATATATTTTCCATCTATTATCCCATATTTATTGACTTCTTCATTATCAACAGGTTGAACTCCTAAGATGGTAGTCTTGTACTCATCATATATCTCTATCATCTGCTTTAAACAAGGTTTCTCAGGATTATATACAACATCGTCCCCTAAAAGGACTGCAAATGGCTCGTTATCAATAAATGTCTTGGCACAATATATAGCATGACCAAGACCTAGAGGTTGTTTTTGTCTTATATAATAAATGTCTGCCAAATCCGAAGTTCTGCGTACTTCTTCCAAAAGATCAGATTTTCCTGATTTCTCTAGCTCCAATTCAAGTTCTATAGACTTGTCGAAATGATCCTCTATGCTTTTTTTATTTCTACCAGTGATTATTAATATCTCTTCTATACCAGATTCCACAGCTTCTTCAATAATATATTGAAGTGTAGGTTTATCAACTAAAGGAAGCATCTCTTTGGGTTGAGCTTTTGTCGCTGGAAGAAATCTAGTCCCTAAACCTGCTGCAGGGATAACAGCCTTTTTTACTCTCATATAACCCCTCCTAGTCAACGAATTTCAATAAATTTAAACCTGAATTTTCATCAAACTCTCTTTCTACAACTCCATCAATTTTTTCAATAATTAATTCACAGGTTGCACTAACAAAAGCCTCATTTAAGTGTCCCCCATAAACATGGTATTTTTCATCTCCTAAAGCTATATGCATATGGAGATAAGTTTCTCCATTTTTAGTAGATATATTCCCTACTAGGCTTGTTATTTCAAAATCACCCTCTAGTTTAGTTGAATGATACTCTTTTGTGTTAGTATCAAATAGTCCAATAGTAGCAATGTCAACTGCCCCAATTCCAATGATTGATCCTAATTTTATATTTTCTTTTTCTACTAAATCTTTGATCTTTTGTACTATCTCTTCACCTTTGTTGAGTCGTACTATGAATTTATTCCCAAAAGCTCTATAATCCATTTTAAACCTCCATTTGATCCTCTATGATAATTGTCTTAATAACTTGTTTTTCAACTGGCCTATCTCTAAAATCTGTCTTCACATTAGCTATTTCATCAACCACTTCAATTCCTTCAATTACTCTGCCAAACGCAGCATAAGAGCCATCTAAATGAGGTGCATCTTGGTGCATTATAAAAAACTGAGAACCTGCTGAGTTTGGATCACTGGCTCTAGCCATAGAGATGACTCCTCTTTCGTGTTTTAAATTGTTTTCAAACCCATTATCTCTAAACTCACCTTTAATGCTATACCCCGGTCCCCCCATTCCAGTACCTTCGGGATCTCCACCTTGAATCATAAAGCCCTTTATCACTCTGTGAAAAATAACTCCATCATAAAAATTATCCTTTGCTAATTTTATAAAATTTTCGACAGTAATTGGAGCAACATCTGGATAAAGTTCTAATTTAATTTTTTTACCATTTTCCATTTCAATAATTGCTATTGGATTTACCATAAATGCACATCCTTTCTGTTTAAATTTTAGCATATTTATCAATTATTTTAAACTATTGCATTTATAAAATAACTGTTATATTATGGTGATAACTGGAGGTTTGAAAATGCAAATATATGATCCATATTTACAAAACTTAAGAAAGACTGATATAGCTTATATTAAAATTAAAGATATGATACTAAACGGAGAAATTAAGCCCGGAGAAATAATTTCTTCATATAAGCTCTCAGAATATATAAAACTGACACGTACTCCTATAACAAATGCTTTAAAAAGGCTAGAACAGGAAGGAATAATAGAAATAATCCCCCAAGTAGGTTGCACCATAAAGATGCCAGATTTAAATACAATAATGGAAGATATGAAAATTAGAGCATGTTTAGAAGCTTTAGCATGCGAAATGGCATGTAAAAATGCAACTTTAGATGATATAAATGAGTTAAGTCTTATAATTCAAGAAAATGAAAAATGTGATGAAAATAGCCTATTCAACACAAATTCAAAATATAATGAAATGTTCCATTATAAAATCATAGAAATGGCAAACATGCCCAATTTAAAGAATATGATATTAAGCTTTTGGAATAACATTATTTATCGTGCTATAAGTGTTGATTTCGTAAATGAAAGAGTGGAAATATCTGTAAAAGAACATAAAAAGATATTAGAAGCGTTTGAAAATAAAGAATGTAGTCTTGCACGCACTTTAATGGAATCGCACTTAAAAAAATGCTCTGATGATTACTTAAAAAAAGATGTATTTGAGCTTTAAATTTAAAGCTCAAATACATC
>NZ_JBSQIL010000049.1:0-13638 GCF_055108775.1 Soehngenia sp.
CCTCGAAGGGAAGATAGTTCCTGGCAAGAGAGAGTTAGAAGGACCCTTCGGAGAACTTATGGGATATTATGGTATGCAAAAACCCCAACCGGTTATAGAAATACAAACTGTAATGCATAGAGATAATCCAATTTTTCAAGTTGCTTTCCCATGTAGAGAAGAACACGTATCTAATGGTTTGGTTAGAGAGATAGAATTGTTTACAAATTTGAAAAAAGTTGTTGATGTTAAAGATGTTTATGTAACTGAAGGAGGAGGCTATAGATTTAATGCTGTGGCTTCAATAAAGAAACATAACATTGGAGACGGAAAATCTGCAATTTTATCAGGTTTAGGATTTAATTCTGAGCTTAAACAAATGGTTGTTGTAGATGAGGATGTAAATATTTATGATCCACAAGAGATTGAATGGGCTATAACAACTCGCGCTCAGGCAAGTGATGATTTTACAATAATAAAGTCAGCATTAGGATCGGCTCTTGAACCATCTCATACTATTAAAAATGCATCAGATAAAATAGGGATTGATGCGACTAAGCCTATTGTGGGAGATACAGAAAGGTTTGAAAGAACTCAAATTCCGGGATATAATGATATTGATATCAAGAAATATTTTCCAACCATAAAATAAGAAGGTGATTAAATGCTACAAGCTATGGGAATAGTAGAAGTAAAGTCTTTAGTAGGCGCGATAGAAGCAGCAGATGCGATGCTTAAGGCAGCTAATGTAAACTTAGAGGATTTTCAGATAGTTGGTTCTGGCATCGTTTGTGTAACTGTAACAGGAGATGTTGGAGCAGTTATGGCATCAGTAGAAAGTGGTAAGGAACATGCAGAAAAATTAGCAGAAATAATATCTGTAAATGTAATTCCACGACCTCATGAAGAGGTGGGCAAGATAATTTAATGGTGGTGAAATAATTGGTTAATCCATTGGCAAAGGTGGTCATGAAAAACATTGCTTTAAATGCTGATATTAAAAGCAATATGTCTGATAAGAACGAGGAATTAAAAATAATTGATGAGAAAGAATTAACAATACTAAAATCATTACTAGAAAGTAAATCGGGAGATGTTATAAAAGACAATAAAACCGAATTAACATCAATCACAATTGAACAATTGGCACAAAAAGTAAAGAAGGGGGAATAATAAATGCAAAGCGCCCTAGGACATATTGAGACATTAGGATTAGGAACAGCGATTGCTGCATTAGATGCTTCATGCAAAGCTGCAGATGTCTCATTAGTTGGTTTTGAAAAAATTATAGGTTTATCACAAGGTGTTGGTGTCAACATTCAAATTGTTGGGGAGGTCTCTGCAGTAAAAGCTGCAGTAGAAGCTGGTGTATCAGCAGGAAACCGTGTAGGAAAAGTTATTTCAAGCAATGTAATACCAAGACCTCACGAAGAAATAGACAAACTAATTGATAAATTTAAGATATCATCTAAAGTAAAAGATGAAACAGAACAAGAATTAAAAAAAGGAATTCAAAAAAAGATAAATAAGGAGGAAAAATAAATGAGTCAAGCATTAGGAATGGTAGAAACAAAAGGATTAGTTGGAGCGGTAGAAGCTGCAGATGCTATGGTAAAAGCAGCCAATGTAACTATAGTAGGTTACGATAAGATCGGATTTGGATTAGTTACAGTAATGGTAAGAGGAGATGTAGGAGCAGTAAAAGCTGCAGTGGATGCAGGAGCTGAAGCAGCAAGAGCAGTAGGAGAGTTGCATTCAGTTCATGTAATTCCTAGACCACATGCTGAAGTGGAGAGAGTCATATTATCAAAATATGAGTAATCATTGGAGTGTTTTAGATGCCAAAGGGAGATTTGGTTTCAAATGTAATGAATCAACTTAGTGTAAAACTAAATAGTACTGCAGTGGAAAGTCGTAATAAAAATAATGTTATGGTGGCCTTAAATGGGTCTAATATTAACTTAGAAAGTAAATTAGAAAATATATACTTAAAATTTTCAAAAGATTATGATTTTATACTTGCGTATTCTTTTATGGCTTCAAGAATATTGGACAAAGGTAAAATAAATACTTATTTAAGGCCCAAACAATCATTTGAGGAAGAAGCAATTTTTGATTTAGATAGACATCTAGATTTATTTGATGTACTAATATGTCCGAATTTAACAGTCAATACTCTTTCTAAAGTTGTTTTAGGTACTATTGACACATATTTATCTAATTTAATTTGGGCAAGTTTATACTTGGGGAAAAAAGTTTATATTGATTTTGATAATTGTAGAAATTACCTAAATATTGCTACTACTAATAAGGCGATACAAAATCAGTTAGACAAAAAAATAAATGAGATATTATCGATGGGTGCAAACGAAATAGTATATCCATATTATGATTTTTATGATATTAAGGAAAATTATTCAAAAATGGTTATAACAGAAAAAGACATAGACAAACTAAAAGATAATCATTCTTTACATTTGCCTTATGGGAGTATTGTAACCCCATTAGCTAGAGATAAAGCCAAAGATAAAAATATAAATATAGTAATTGATGTGGAGGCCAAAAATGAATTTAGGTAAAGTAATAGGGACAGTAGTTGCTACTAGAAAAGATGAAAAATTAATAGGTGCTAAGCTAATGTTAACTCAGCCTCTAAATATCGATTTAGAACCAATAGGTGAAGCAATAATCGCTGTAGATACTGTAGGTGCAGGGATAGGTGAATTGATTATTTATGTTAAAGGAACAGCAAGCAGAATAGCAGCTAGAAAAATGGATTCTCCTATAGATGCCTCTATAGTTGGAATTGTAGATGAAATATCCAAGTAAGGAAAACATTAGGTGGTGAGTTAGCGTGAATACTGAATATATTAAAAAGACCATAGAATTCAGAAAAATGGTAGATGTATTAATGGGCAGTGGTTTTGCTGATTTAGTTTTATTAAATGGTAAAGTTATAAATGTTATAACCAAAGAAATATATGAAGCTGACGTAGCTATTAAGGGAAAATATATCCTTATGGTCGGTGATTGCAAAAAATTAATTGGCCCAAATACGATAAAAGTTGATGTTAAAGGGAAATATCTTTCTCCTGGGTTTATAGATTCTCATATGCATTTTGAATCTAGTATGTTGACAATTACTGAATTCTCAAGATTGTCAATTCCTTCAGGAACAACAACGCTAGTTGCTGATCCTCATGAGATTGGAAATGCATTAGGTCCGATTGGAATAATGGCTATGGCTGATGAGATTGACAATGTCCCAAACAAAGTTCATTTAGTGGTTCCAGCATTAACACCAGATAGTCCAAGCCTTGAAACAGCGGGTTATGATATCAATTCTAATAGCATGGAAGAATTATTAAATTATAAACATATAATTGGTATCGGAGAATTGCAAGGTTTTAGCAATGCTAAACATGTTTTTAACAATACTCCAGAAGTAATAGATGATCTTATGGCATCAACAATGTATGCAAAATCTAAAGATATGGTTGTAGATGGCAATGCTCCTGAATTGTTTGGCAATGAACTAGCTGCTCATATTTTAGCAACAGGTGGGAAATGCTCATGCCATGAAACTACAACTAAAGATGAGGCAGTTGAGAAGTTAAGACAAGGTGTATACCTTTTTATGCGCGAAGGTTCTACTCAAAAGAATATGAGTGAATGTATTAGAGCTGTCACAGAAAATAAATTAGACTCAAGAAGATGCATTCTTGCTACCGACGATATGTTAGCTAGTGATCTTGAAACCCTTGGGCATATGAATGAGATAATACGACGAACAATTGCACAAGGCGTCGATCCAGTTGAAGCAATTCAGATGGCAACCATAAACCCAGCTACATATTTTGGTCTTTCTGAGGTAGGATGTCTATCTCCTGGTAAATATGCTGACATTGCTGTTATTGATGATTTATATAGTATGGATGTTTCTGCTTGCTTTATTGATGGGAAATTAGTAGCAGTTAATAGAGAACTAATTATAGATTTGCCAATATATACTTATCCAGATACTGTTAAAAATTCTGTTAAAAGAAACCATATAACAGAGAAAGATTTGGAAATAAGAACAGATAAAAGTTACGAAAAAGTTAGATGCATTAAATTAATACCTGATCAAAATTTATCAGGAAAACTTGAACCTAAAATTAATTCTAGAAATGGAATTTTATTGCCAGATATAAACGAAGATATACTTGAAATTGCTTGTATTGAAAGATATGGTAGAAATAACAATATTGGGAAAGCTTTTGTAAACGGATTTGGGCTTAAAAGCGGAGCAATTGCTGAATCCGTAGCTCATGACACTCACAACCTTTTAGTAGTTGGAACTAATTTGAAGGATATGGTGGCGGCGGTTAATGCAGTAATTGATATGGGCGGAGGCCTAGCTGTATCACAAAATGGAAGAGTTATATCTCAGCTAAGATTGCCAGTTGGTGGTTTAATAACTGATGAACTAAATGGCCATCAAGTCAGTGAAAAAATTCATGAGATTGAAAAAGTAGTAAGAGATCAATTACATTGTACTGTACATTCTCCATTTATGCATTTATCATTTTTAGCATTATCTACTTCTCCAGAATGGAAAATAACCGATAAAGGCTTAATAGATGTTAATAATTTTAAAGTTTTATCTCCAATTGCTGAATAAATTTTATATATTCAAATACTTAGAAAGGAGGATAATTTTTAAATTATTTTAAGGGAGGTTTGTACATGGAAAATAGCTTTTTAGAAAAACGATTTAAGTTAAAAGAAAATGGTACTGACGTAAGAACTGAATTGATTGCAGGGCTAACTACCTTTATGACGATGGCTTATATTCTGATAGTAAACCCAAGTATTTTATCAGAAGCAGGAATGAACTGGGGTGGAGTTTTTACAGCAACTGCATTAGCTTCTTTAATTGCATGTATAGCGATGGCATTGCTCTCAAATTATCCTTTTGCATTAGCACCTGGAATGGGATTAAATGCTTTCTTTACTTATACTGTAGTATTTCAAATGGGCAAATCTTGGGAATTTGCGTTAACAGCAGTTTTTATTGAAGGTATAATTTTCTTGATTTTATCCTTTTTTAAAGTCAGAGAAGCCATATTTAATGCTATACCAATGAATCTAAAAAAAGCTGTTTCAGTTGGGATAGGTTTATTTATAGCACTTATTGGTTTTGTAAATGCAGGTATAGTTACAGCAAATGCAGGAACAATAATTGGATTAGGGGACTTATCATCAAGAGGAGCAATCTTGTCAATTATAGGGATTATAATAATGGCAGTACTTTCATATAGAAAAGTTAAAGGATCATTACTTATTGGTATATTGTTAACCACAGTTATTGGTATCTTTATGGGAGTAGCAGAATTACCAGCTAGAATTGTTCAGCTTCCACCATCATTAGCTCCCGTAGCATTTAAGTTTGAATGGAATAATATACTTACATTTGACATGTTGATTGTTGTATTTACTTTCTTATTTGTAGATATTTTTGATACAGTAGGCACATTGATAGGTGTATCACAAAAAGCAAAAATGTTAGACAATGAAGGGAAACTACCAAAAGCAAGTCAAGCATTGCTTGCTGATGCTATTGGGACAACAGTTGGAGCTTGTTTAGGTACAAGCACAGTTACTACTTATGTTGAATCAGCTGCAGGAGTTTCTGAAGGCGGTAGGACTGGATTGACTTCATTAACTGTAGGCTTTATGTTTTTAGTTGCATTATTTTTCTCTCCAATTTTTAGTATTATACCAGCACAAGCTACAGCACCTGCACTTATATTAGTTGGATTAGCAATGATGAGTCAAGTCGGAGAAATTGATTTTCATGATTATACAGAAGCTGTTCCTGCATTCTTGACGATAGTTATGATGCCATTTGCTTATAGTATAGCTCAAGGAATTGTATTTGGAATGGTTTCATATGTTTTGATTAAAGTATTTACTGGTAGATATAAAGATGTTTCAGTTGTAATGTGGATATTGGCGATATTATTTATACTTAAAGAATTGATTTGACAATTAGCATTAAAAGCTGCTTCAACGACTGAAGCAGCTTTTAATAAAAGAATTTGAGGAATTTGATTTGAGGAGAGAGGATTATGAAATCATATAAAGCAAATACTCTATTAGAAGCATTAGAAATATTAGCATCTGAGCCTAAAGCAAAAATTATTGCTGGAGGTACGGATTTAATAATAGAATTAAGAGACAATAATAAAGATATTGATTGCTTAGTCGATATTACATCAATAGATGAATTGAAAGAGGTTAGAAAAATTAATGATGAGTATATAATAGGAGGTGCAACACCTTTTTCGGATATATTAAAATATAATTTTCCTAAAAACATGAAAGGATTTGTAAATGCTTTAAGTCAGATTGGTTCACCTCAAATAAGAAACAGAGGGACAATTGGAGGCAATATAGCAAATGCTTCTACTACAGCAGATTCTGCACCAGTTTTATTAGCACTTGATGCTAGAATTGGGATAGAAAGTATAAGATATAAAAAAGAAATAATGTTGAGTGACTTTTATAACAAATCAAATAATGATTTGGATAATGGAATAATAACATATATAAAATTTAAAGAACCTAATGTTAATTCATTTATTAGTTTTGAAAAATTAGGTTATAGGAAATCGTTGGCTATATCAAAACTATCCATCTCAACTAACATTACTATAAATGAAAAGTTTGAAATAGAAGAAGTTTATGTTGCCAGTGGAGCTATCGGTAAGTACCCAATGAGAGAGCATGAAGTAGAAAAAATGCTGTTAAAGAGATTCCTTGATAAGAACACTATTGAGTTAGGGATTGACACATTAAGAGAAGTTATTTCGACTAGATTAGCTGGTAGGAGCTCATTGGAATACAAGTTATCTGCAATTGAATACATATTCGGGAGATGTTTAGAAGAATCGATTAGTTATTTTAAGAGGTGTAATAATGATTAATTTAAATATAAATGTAAACAATAAAGATTTTGAAATATCAATAGAAGAGGATAAAAGGTTAATAGATTTATTGAGAGATGATTTAAAACTTACAGGAGTAAAAGAAGGGTGCAGTGAAGGAGAATGCGGTGCTTGCTCAGTGATTCTAGATGGTAAGTTAGTAAATTCATGTCTAATTATGGCATTTCAAATAAATAACAGCAAAATTTTGACTATTGAAGGGTTAGGCCAAGGTGAAGATTTAAACTACATTCAAAAAGCATTTATTGAGGTTGGAGCTGTACAATGCGGATATTGTACTCCTGGCATGATATTAGCTGCAAAAGCGATTTTAGATGCAAATCAAAACCCATCTAGAGACGAAATAAGAGAAGGGATTTCAGGAAATCTTTGCAGATGCACGGGCTACGAAAAGATAGTAGATGCAGTTGAATTGGCAGGGAGGTATTTAAATGGATCTGAAATATATAGGAAATAGTATTAATAGAGTAGATGCTTATTCTAAAGTAACTGGTAAAGCACTTTATCCACAGGATTTGTATTATGAAAATATGGCATTTGGGAAAACACTTAGATCAGAACATCCATTTGCAAAAATAAAAATTGATACAAGTGAGGCCGAATTAATTCCTGGGGTATTAAAGATATTCACTCATAAAGATATTCCTAACAATGAGCATGGAGTGTTGCATAAGGATCAACAAATATTTTGTGATAAAATTGTTCGCAGGATAGGAGATCCAATAGCTTTTGTAGTGGCGGAAAGTGAAAAGATATGTGAAGTCGCCATTAAAAAGATAAAAGTCGAATACGATATTTTAGAACCTATTTTCGATCCAATCGAAGCTATGAAAGATGATTCGATAAAAATACACGGAAATAGTAACATATTGTATCATTATAAATTAAGAAGAGGAGATGCGTTAAAAGCGTTAGAAGATAGTTATTTTGTTGCAAACAACACATATAGAACACATAGTGTAGATCAAGCATTTTTGCAACCCGAGGCAGGGATAGGATATGTAGATGATGACAACAAAGTTACAGTGGTAGTTGCTACTCAATATCCACATTATGATAGAGAAGAAATTGCATATTGTCTAAATATTCCTATGGAAAGTGTAAGGGTTTTAAATACAAATGTTGGTGGGGCATTTGGAGGAAGAGAAGATATTACACTTCAAGTTCACTTAGCACTTGCAGCAAAAACTCTTAATAGAGTGGTAAAGTGTGTATATTCTAGAGAAGAGTCTTTTTTGGCACATAGTAAGAGGCATGCAATAATAATGAAGTATTCTACGGGTGTTGATAAAGATGGATTTTTGACAGCTATAAAGACAGAAATCATTGGAGACACAGGTGCTTATGCTTCTTGGGGGGACAATGTAATGAGGAAAGCTGGAGTTCATGCAACAGGACCTTATGAAGTAAAAAACGTAATGATAGATAGCTATGCAGTTTATACAAACAATCCTTATGCAGGTGCAATGAGAGGTTTTGGGGCAACTCAAGTAGCAGTAGCTTATGAGCAGCAAATGGATATCATAGCAAGGGAACTAAAAATTAGCCCAGTTGAAATTCGATTAAAAAACATTTTAAGAGTTGGATCTTACACAGCCACAGGTCAGTTATTGAATAATAGCGTTCCTTTAGAACAATGCTTAAAAAGCATATCTGAATAAATATTTAGTGAGGGAAAATTATGATAAAAAGAGGAAAAGGAATAGCAATATCATATTATGGCACTGGATACGGAAACGGATATCCAGATGTTTCTAATACAAAAATAAAATTAAATAAAGAAGGGAAAGTAGAAATATTTGTAGGTGGTACAGAGGTTGGTCAAGGAGCAAAAACAGTTTTTTTACAAATAGCAGCTGAAACATTGAATACTAGCATTGATGATATAATTTTATTTTCTGAAGATACCAGTATTATGCCTGATGCTGGGACTGCAGCAGCAAGCAGGCAGACTTATAACACTGGGAATGCAATAAAAAAAGCTTGTGAAGAATTATCAATAAAATTAAAATTAATCGCAAAAGAAATTTTGAATTTAAACACTACGGAAGGTTTGATAGTTTCTAATTCAAGTATATATCTATCATTTTATGAAGAAAAAAAAGTTAGTTTTTTAGATATAGCTAAATATCTAGGCGAAAATTTACTAATAATAGAATCAAATTTTATAGCTCAAACAGTTGAGATGGATCTTGAAACTGGCCAAGGAGCTCCATATTGGCCGTATACATTTAGCGCATGTGAGGTTGAAGTTGAAGTAAATACACTCACTGGAGTTGTTAATATTTTAAGTGCAAAATTTGCTCAAGATACAGGAAAAGCAGTTAATCCAAATATGATTGAAGGACAAATGGATGGTGGTTTTTGTATGGGCCTAGGTTTTAGCTTATTTGAAGACTTAAATATTATAAATGGTAGAATTAAAAACGATAAATTATCGAAATATTTGATACCTACTTCGATGGATACTGTTGATATTGAAAAAATCATTATAGAAGATCCTGAATTCACTGGACCATATGGGGCTAAGGGTATAGGAGAGCCAGTAACTATACCAGTTGCTCCGGCTATTTTGAATGCAATTTATGATGCTATAAATGTCAGAATAACAGATCTACCAGCAACCCCAGATAAAATTGTTATGGCAATAAAAAAAGATAGCAAAGCGGAGGATAAGAATGGAAAAATTGATTGATGCATCAATGAGAAGAATAAAATCTGATTATTTATTTAAAAATGCAAAAATTGTTGACGTTTTCACCAATAAAATTATAAAAACAGATTTTGCTGTAAAAGATGGCTACATAATAGGTTTTGGTGAGTATGATTCAAGTAATGTAATAGATCTTTGCGATAAATATGTAGCTCCTGCTCTGATAGACGGACATGTTCATATTGAGTCTTCTAAAATAACACCTTCACAATTTTCAAAAGCTGTAGTACCACATGGGGTATTAACAGTAATAGCAGATCCTCATGAAATTGCTAATGTTAAAGGACTCGAAGGAATAGAATTCATGCTTGAAGACAGCAAAGATTTGCCTTTAGATGTATTTATAATGGTGCCAAGTTGTGTACCAGCGACTGATTTTGAAGATTCAGGAGCTCATATTGATATTGAAGAAATTGAATATCTTATGAAAAATAAAAGAGTCCTTGGATTAGGTGAAGTTATGGACTTCAATGCCGTTATAAAAGGGGATAAAAATATACTAAATAAAATTGAAATTGCTAAAAAATTCAATAAAGTTGTTGATGGTCACTGTCCAGGTATAGATAAAAAAAGCCTTTTTTCATATGTATTGGCAGGTATAATGACGGAACATGAATGTAGTACTGTAGAAGAAATGATTGATAGACTTGAATTAGGGATGTATGTTCAAATTAGAGAAGGGTCGGCCGCAAGAAACCTTTCTACTTTAATTAAAGGAGTAACAAAAGATAATATCAATAGATTAATGTTTTGTACTGATGATAGAGAGCCTAATGATTTGTTTAGAGAAGGTAGTATTGATAATAATATTAGAATGGCTATTAAATATGGAATAGATCCAATTGATGCAATTAAAATGGCCACTATTAACACATCTATAGTTTATAGATTAAATGATATAGGAGCAATAGCACCAGGCTATAAAGCAAATTTTATTGTATTTAATGATTTATATGAATTCAAAGTAGAAGAAGTATATAAAGAAGGTATTATTGTTGCAAAAGATAATAACCAATTCTCAGAAAAACAAACCACTCAAAATAATAACTTAATAAATACTGTTAATATGAAAAAATTAACCAAAGAAGATTTATATATAAAACAAAATGGTAATTATATAAATATAATTAAAATTGAGCCCCATAATTTAGTGACTAAAAAAATTAAGATAAATGCCGATAAATATTATAAAGATGATGATAAAATTTATTCTAAAATAGTTGTCATAGAAAGGCATAATAAAACAGGAAAGTTTGGCATAGGGGTTGTTGAAGGATTCAATATAAGAAATGGAGCTATTGCATCTACTGTAGCACATGATTCTCATAATATTGTAGTTGTGGGAGATAATGATGATGATATACTACTAGCTGTTGAGGAATTGAGTGCAATCGGAGGTGGATTGGTATTAGTAAAAGGGGGAGAAATATTAGGTGAATTACCACTAGAAATAGGTGGCTTGATGTCAAACAAACCACTAAGTGAAGTTGCTGAAAAATTAGAAAATTTACAAAAATTAGCATATGACGAATTATGTGTATCAAAAGACATAGAGCCATTCATGACACTATCATTTTTATCATTACCTGTAATACCTGAGATTAAGGTAACTGACAGAGGGTTGTTTGACGTAGTTGAGAACAAATTTATCGATTTAATTGAGTAATGGGGGTATGAAATTGAGGAAACAGTTTATCTTATTTTTATCTTTTCTTATAGCAATCATAATAGGTTTTTTTATAATGCCTAAAATATCGAATCTTTTGTTAAACGCGATATTTGGAGTAGCTTTAGCTATAATATTTACTTATTTTAACAATATTTTTCAAAAAAATACTGAAAAACATCCATTAAATAAAGAATTTAAAGAAAATAACGAAAACGAAAATCAGGAGAATAAAAATACTTATAGAGACCAGATAGTAGCATCTTCAAATATTTATAAAATATGTGAAGAATTATATGGAATTTCAGAAGTACAAACTAAAAATGCTGAATTAATAGAAAATAAAGTATCTATTATTGATAATATGACTGACAAACAATCTGATATGCTAACAGAAACTAAGGAGTCTGCAGACTATATTATGCATACATTAGAGGAATTAACTCAGTCCATTAAGGTAAAGACAGAGTTTATCCAAGATTCTATTAGTTCAGCACAGTCTAGCATGAAAAATTCTGAGATAATTAGAGAGAGAGTTAAGTTATCAAAAGAAATGATGGAAAAATCAACGGAAAGCATAAAGAAAATAAAGGAGTTTATGTCAGAAGTTAATTTATTTTTAAATACAATTGAGGAAATCTCTAATAAAACCAAGATGCTATCACTTAATGCCTCAATAGAAGCAGCAAGAGCAGGAGAATATGGCAGGGGATTTGCTATTGTTGCTTCAGAAGTTGGCAAATTGGCTACACAAACAGAAGTTGTTTCTTCTAAAATAACTGACTTGATTAAAACATTAAATGGAGAAGTCCAAACTATCATGGAGTCTATGCTTAATGAAATGGAATACATGAATGAAAACGATGGTATTATAGACAGAATAAATACTGAGTTTAGCACAATCATTGAAAAATTAAACTTAGGAAAAGAAGATCTGAGCACGATGCACTTAGAGTCTGAAAAATCAAACCAAAAGATATTTAATGTTTTAAATAATATAGATGATATAGCTAAGATTTCTTATGAAATAGCTAAAAATATGGATGAGACTAATCAAAAGGTAGCTGAGCAAAAAGATCAATCATTAAGGTTGCAAAGAATGATAAATGACATCAGAGAAAATATTTCAGTATTACAACAAATGGTTGCTGGGAATATAATGGAAAAAAAGATGTTGGAAAAGGTAAACTTTGTAATTAGTTTTGCAAAACAAAAGAGCACTTTGACTGATGATGATATACAGTATTTAATTAATGAAACTAATATGGATGCTATATATATAACTGATGAAAATGGATATGTTATTTATTCAAATGAAAAGGATTCTATAGGGTTAAATCTATATGAAGCAGATAAAACATTTTTAAGACTAAAAAATGGAGAAACAACATTTATTGCAACTCCTATAAAGAAAAGAGTAGAAGATGGGAAATTATTTAAGTTCCTTAGTGTAATAGGAGAGGATAAAAGGTTATATGAAATAGGTTTATCTCTGGATACCCTTATTAATGATATGGTGAATTAATATGTTAACAGGTATAATTTTAGCTGCTGGTTCATCGGAAAGAATGGGAAAAGAAAAATTAACCATGGAACTAAATGGGATGACAGTTATAGAAATGGTATTAAATAATGCCATTTCTTCAAATTTAGATGAAATTATTTTAGTTTACAAAGACCCCAATATAGGATTGTTAGCAAATAAAAAAATGATTAAAGCAATTTATAATAAAAACGCATCAAATGGGCAATCGGAAAGCATAAAAATTGGCGTAGCTAATGCTAAAGAAGAATCAGACTATCTTTTTCTACTAGGAGATCAACCTTTCATCTTCTCTGAAATTATTAATAGAATTATTAATAATTTTAATAAAGATAAGGATAAGATAATTATTCCTTATTATGCTGGGGTTAGAGGAAATCCTGTTTTACTCCCAAATAAATTCAAAAAAGAGTTATTATCTCTATCAGGCGATGAAGGAGCAAGAAATATTTTTCGTAAGTACAATAGTGAAATTAGAATAGAAGCTTTTGAAAATCATATGTATAATCTTGATATAGACAATATAAAAGATTATGAATTAGCAAAATCGTTTTTATATAGTTTTAACAATGCAGATTAAAATTAAATATGTTAATATCAATCATATAAAAGTAAAGGGGCGATAAAATGTCAAAAAAATACATATTGGCTGTGCCTAATTTCAGCGATGGAAGAAGAGAAGAAGTAATAAATCAAATCGCAGATGAAGTAAGAAAAGTAGAAGGTGTTAAATTAATAAGTGTAG
>NZ_JBSQIL010000050.1:0-13195 GCF_055108775.1 Soehngenia sp.
AAGGAGGTGAAAAGAGTGATTAAGAGAAAACAATACAATAACATAGAATTTATATTCGATACTTCAAAACTTTTATTAGTGTTAGTATCTGAAAGCGTAAGGTGCATTTATTTCACAGATGAAAATGAAGTGAAGGCTTATATCAAAAATGAGTTTAATATTGAATTTTAACATTTTATTCATACTTTTGTAACAATTTAATGCTATACTGTATTTATAGCAATAAAACAATTATTTTAAAGGAGGATATACAATATGGAAACTATTAATATTTTATTTATTAATGATGAAATGGTAGACGCTGACATTCAAATAGTAGATAAAGGGGACGTGTCAAAAAGATTTGATGCACTACTAGACACCAAGGACTTATGCGATGAAGGAGTCGCGGATATTTACTTGATAGATGGTGAACTATCCGCCATAATTTTTGAAAATGAGGACGAATGGGTAGAATTTCACTCTTAAATTACAATTGCAACCTATAAAATTAAGATTTCAACGATCAAAAAAGGAGAATTACTATGAAAAAATACGGAAAAAACTTTTATTCAAAATGTCAAGACCTGCAACAAGAGCTAAAAACAATTCATTCATGCTATATACGCATGAGCAACAATCCGAACAAAAAAGAGCTTGTTTTATTTGCTCAAAATATTATAGATAGATTCAATCTATCGGTTGAAATTGTAAACGACTTATATTTACAATGTATTGACGATGAAGATGTATATAATTTTTGTTATCCGTCAATTATATACATCTGTGACTTATTATCATCAAACGGGATAGAGTAACTTTTATAAAACTTAATAAATTTTAGAGATGAAATAACCAAAAATCTCATGCGTTAATATAAGCGTGTTTTTGGTTATTTTTTTTGTTGTCAACAAGGACGTAATACATGAAATAGAAGCTATGTCATTAGGTAGCATCGAAAAGTTATTATGCACTGTAAATCACACAATAAATACAAGTGATTTCACTAACAATACTTCAAAATATAAAAGGCTTTTAAAATTAAGAATGTTACTAGGTAATGAAGCAAGTAATAAATTTTATGGATATGTTAAATACTAGCGCGGTCGGCTTTTCTAGGGTTCAACTCCCTAGCGCGTTTTGCACCTATAAAATTAAGATTTCAACGATTAAAAAAGGAGATGTACAATATGACATTATCAAATTATGCTTATAATAAAAAAATGACATTAGCGCAGTATGAATTACTAGAAAGTAATATAAACAATGCATCAGATGCAATTATTCAAAACATAAAAAATCTGCATCCAACAGATACGGGGATATATTATCCCGTTAATGAGATTATCAAGGTTAATGCTGATAACTCCAATAGCGACTTAGTGCCTTATATTATCCAATCGCTAAAAAGTAAAGGTGTAGAATTTTATGATAATAACACGCTATACCGTTATTAATAGTATGATAGAGCGTCTTATAATTACATAAGGCGTTTTATTGATATTATTAATAGATTAAGAAAGAGGGTTATATTATGAAAACGAAAACTTATAATTTTTTCAAGACTGGCAAAAAGACCGCAAGCGAAAACGACTTGGGATTATCAACTTATAATAAAGGTGTCTTGTTTGATTTTGAATTGATAGAAAACGACTTGACATTAACTGAAGCTGAAAAGGACTTGATAAAAGCTGACGCTTTACGCTATGTTATGGCCAGTAGTAAAACTCTTTATTATGGTAAACAATTTAATAAGTTTGACTCATGCGATGGTATCGCCGATTTTTACTGTCATAAAGTCTATAATGGGAAAACTGGAAAGCGTTTATACGTCATCATGCAATTAACCAAATTGAATCATACGAGGCTATCACGTACTAGCGTATATGATAATCATACACCAGTCAAAATCGAAGCAACTAGCGGATATTATCCACCAACTCTCGATATAGAATTATAGTTAATGCTTTAATAGTGGGATATAGGTTATACGCTTATATCCTATCATTTAGAATATTAGCACATTTACAATTAAATTATAGATATATGACGTAATATAAGGCGTTTTGAGGCACTTTTATATCATGCCTAGTGTTATCCTATGCCTAAATTATAAGCTAGCTTATACGCTCGATTACATAATACATCATGTGTCAGCCGTTAAAATGCTAATTATATCGGATATATGAAGTCATACAAGGCTATTCTAGCAAGGTTTACAGTGTATCAAGGCATTTATGCCTATGTGATATCTAAACCGCTTATATCGTCGCTGACGGTCTTATATAAGGTGTTAAGTAAATATACCTTACAATAGCTTATAACTCCTGGTAAAATTGCACAAAAACAGAAGCGTAAATTTGTGTAAAATTCCAGGCAAAAAGTCATTGACAAAAAGCGGTTATTCATGGTAGAATGAAAGGTTAGATATCACGCTTTACTACGTTGAAGTGCGAATGTGTGTTTTTCTTGGTCTAGGTAACAGAAAACATCTCGTACCACGGTAACAGAACTCAACCGCTAGCACGTAACAGAAAACTTTTTGTACCACGAGCAATTATTTTTAAAAAAGTATTGACAAGTTTTTAATAGTATGATAACGTAGTATACAGATAGCAAATAATTGATTTTAGAAAAGAGGTTATAAAATGACAAATGCAGTACACATTAGAAGATTAAGCGAAGAAGTACAAGAAAATATAGCCGACACATTAACCAATACTTTACAAGGTGACTACTACGGCGCAAGCATTGATGATATCGTAGAAAACGCTTTAGACAGTCGGTTAATTGACTTATACAACAACGAAGATGATTTTGTATCATGGCCTATGATTGAAGCGTGGGCGCAAAATAAAATATATAAAGGCGGTGAATAAAATGAGTATTTTATATGTATTAATTTTCGGTAGTGTGGTTGTTAGTGCCTTATGTTTAGGTTATATTGTTTTTGAAAAAACACTAGGTAAGAAAAGAATTGATAAATTAATTAAATTTCTTGTTGACAATGATTAAAAAGTGTGTTATTGTAGTATTAACTTAATAAATTAGATTTTATAGGAGGTAGATTATGCTAAGTGAAAAGCAAATACAATTCATGATTAACTATTATGAAGATTATCATATTAACGCTGATTCAATAGCAACGGACTCTTATTTTTTAGATAATTACATGACGTTGGTGGAGTGTAAAAACTTTGATATACATCCATACGACGCAGAACGCATTATTGAATTAAGAAAAATCTTTAACGTTGGATTGACTATATCCCAAACAATGGGGATTATATCCACTCTATCCGATGAATATAATATTGATTCTTTTGATTTAGAAACTATTTTAAAACAATAAACGGAGGTTTACACATGGAAAATTATATTTTAAAAAACGAATGGGATAATAGCTTTTTGATTGAAGGAACATTGGAAGAAATTGCTTTTTATTTTGATTTAGAAGAAGAACAAGCAACAGATATTGACGATGTTTTAGAAACAATAAACGATAACAACGGCAACGGCTCAATGTATTATGTAGTAGAATAAAATAGTTGACAATCAATAGTATTTATGATATATTTATATTAACTTAATCAATAAGATTTTATAGGAGGAAATAAAATGAAAAAAATTACAGTAAAGAGAAATGGTTTAGACGTTAACGGCAACAAAAAATATTTATATAACTTTATTGATACAGATTCAACAATTGACCAAAAAGAAATTAACAGACTTTTTAGCCATTACGGCAGACTTACAAAAAATGGGTTATCAAGCCAAAACAATAAAGACTTAATGCAAGAGTGGCTAGGAACTTTCGGTTCATTCTTAGGAACTACAACAAGCAAAGAGTTAACTAGAGCACAAAAAACAATTGATTCATGCAATAGCAAGCGTGGTTGTAATGTTTTTTGTAGCAGTCAAATACAACAGTATTGCTGGAAAATTAAACAACACGCCGAATTAATGGAGCAATTGAGCTATATTAAATCATTCTTAAAGCTAGAAATTGAAGAAATTTAATAAGAGAGGCTAAACAGCCTCATGTGATAACATGTATTTGACCAATAAAAAGCTGATTTTAAAGGAGATTGAATTCATGGGAAATAATAATTTTGTAGTAGAAAGTATTGATGGCGCACAATTTTTACTAGATTATAATGAAATGGTAGCATATGAAATATACACGGAAGATGGTCTTGTGAAACTTGAAAAATTAAGCAAATATGATTATAATAATTTAATTGAGCAATTAGCAATAAATTAAACATTTTAATGATTTTAGAAAGCGGGTTATGATATGATTGTAAAATTCAAAGATAGAGAAAATTGTCTAACTTATGCCTTATTTTTAAACAAAGAATATAAAGTATTGTATGAAAGTGAATTCAATTATTTAATCACAAACGAAGTCGGTAATAATTGTATTGTACCAAAAAATATGTTTGTTAAAATGAAATAAAACTAATATTTTAATCATAAAAGGGAGAGTAAACCATGAGAACGAACACAATAGAAAGCTATTTTGATTATCAATGTAAAGCAATTCTTAAAGAGTTTTGCGAATGGAAAGACATAGAAAGAGATTCCTTGACTGACGAAATGTTATGGAATGATAAAGAAATATTAGGAGAGTTGTTATTTACTAAGATGATGGATGTTGAAGGATTCGAAGCATTGAATGTAATTGAAGAAGAATAAAAGAAGTATTTTAACGAAAAATAGTTGACAAGTTTTTATATCTATGGTATTATATATTTAGCAACTAATCAATAATAAATATTACAGACTGTAGGAGGTCAAAAAATGAAAGTGCAATATATCAAAAAACCAAAAATAAATGATTTTGAAAACAAAAAATACACGTTTTTAAAAGAATATGACGTTATAGCTGACTATAGAAAAAGATGTGATGGTCAAGTCGTAGCCGACAATGGTCTTGTTATACTTAATGATGAGAATGAAAACGATATGATATTTTTAAATGATTTTAAATTAAGCGACAAAGATGTAAAAAATACTTATGTTTTTTCTTATAAATAACCATTGACATTTTAAGATTTATAAACTATAATAAATAATATCACTATTAATAAATCATATGGACTGTAGGAGGTCAAACGCTATGAAAACAAACGACGAAGCAAGAACGATTATAAACAACGCCACAGACAAAACGGGAGATTTTCACGGATACGAATGCCCATTCATTAGAAAAGATGAAATGCAAAAAGCTTTTAAAAATATGAGAGTTTTCCCAATGTATGCACAAACTGAAAACGGCAGAAAATTTAATGAAATTAAATCAAAAGAAAATGAGTGTTATGTTAGTATTAAATCAAATAAAAATTATGGCAATAATTCAACTAAAAAAAGTTTTATATCTTTTGATGATTCTTTAAAAGGATATGTGCCAATGGGTGACTTGTTGGAGTCAATGACGTTATTTGGATGTACTGAAATAAATAGAAGACCGTCTATTGAGTTTATACAGTGGGATAGTAAATTTTTAATGCTTGTTAAATCAGCCAATTTCATCGGTGATTTTAAGGCGTTTGTAGAAAAAGACATTGTTTTTTCTTTATTCGGAATAGAGGTGTAATATGATAAATATATTAGTAGTTTTTGATAATAACGATTGTTTAATAACTAGAATGAATTGCGACTTAAAAGACGCAAAACAATATTACATAGGTAATTATTTTGACGGTAAAATAGCAAAAAATGTAATTGATACAAATAATAATTTTAAAATAGAATTGCCTAATATGCCCACATATGAATATAAGTTTAATAGACTAAACTATAGCGCGAATAATGGCGTTTGTGGATTAATTGAGCTTGATAATATAACCTTAGATAATAAAACTTGCATAGAGCCAGCTTGGTTTTATAATTCGGAAAGGGAAGTTTTACAATAAATGACTAGATTATTATTGAATTCAAAACACGATGAATTATTGATACAATTTAGCGATAGAGGTATTATTAACGGGTATACACAAAACACAATAGATAAATCTTATGACTGGCGTGTCACAGTAGCACAAAAAGAGTTAAATTGGCAACTAAAACAATTAAAGAGAAAAGACAAAAGCATGTTAATTGAATTATAAGAAAATCTATCAAGTGATAGTCGGTGATAAGCCGTTAGCAAGTGCCTATAAAAGAGTGCTTGCTTTTTTAATTGCAAAAAAAGCCAATCATCAGCCGACAACGCAAAACCAACTATATCATATAATTAGAATATTATAATATACATAGCCTTATAAGTCATCATATACCACGCATTATAAACTATTATATATAGTATATGACGCAATATAAGCCCATATAAAACACTTTCTATAAGATAATGAAGGAACATACCCTCCGACCATATAAACGCTTAAAACGCAAGACAAACGCTTTATACACCATATGTAAGATATTATAATAAATAGTATTATATATTAACGCATACGAGCCGATATAAGCCAATTAAAATAAGAGCCTAGTGTTTTATACATAACCGATATATAAACCGCTTAAAACGTCAAATATGAAGCCACACCGATACAACGCAATATAAGCCAATTACAGCCTCTAAGGTTTAATATAGATAGATTATACCATGCAACCAATTAAACTAGCTTAAAACGTCAAATACGAGGTCTGATGCTATGAAGTGCTATTATAAAGGATATACAATAATAAAGAAGACAAGTAAAGACTATTACTACATAGAAAGTGTACCAACCGCAGGGGCAACGAGTTTGAGAAGTATTAAAAGAATAATTGATGACATGATATCTAGTAAAACTTAATATAGATATAAACCTCCTACAGATTAGGCTAGCATTTGTTTGCTAGTCTTTTCTATTGTAAAAAATCACCAATTCAAGGCGGCTAATTTTGTGCATATTTTTTCTTGACGTATCCGGCAATTTATGATAAGATATATACATAATCAAATAAACAAAAAGTTCAACCGCGCGGGAGTTCGGAAGATAAAACAAGCAAGGAGCCATTTTTTAATAAACAAATGTTCGTGTCAAATTGCACAAAAAAGAACATATGTTTTGTATACTTTTTTCATTGACTTATTTTTTAATTTATGTTACAATAAAAGGGGAGGGAGTGACGTCTCATGTGTTAAAGTTTTAACAATCTGTGTGAATATTTTCACAGGCTACGTAACAGAAAAGTTTCCGTACCACGACGTAACAGCCGACCCTCTGTAACACGACAGACTTTGTAACACGACGTAACAGAAAATGTTTTATAGCACGTAACAGAAATTAAACCGTAGCACGAGGACGTTTGTGCAAACTAACTAAAATAACTGTAAAATTTAGTCAAAAATAACTATTGTAATAGATAGTGAATCGTGGTAAAATATATTTAAAGATTAAAAAAAACGAAAGGAGAGACGTATGTATACAAAAAGAGGAGTTATATCAAGAACTGAAGGTCAAATAAAGAAACACTACGCTGACTTCACTAGTGTAGAAAAATACTTACTTAAAGCTAAAATGAAAGGATTAAACTTACATTTATCACATCACGCCAAAAATAAAGCTTATATCAACCCTAGTCATATTGTAGCGTGTCTGAAATCACACAATGTCATAGAATTCAATCACGTATTCGGGAAAGGCGACAACCGAGTGCTAATCAGAAGTAAAAACATTTTCAAACTCGACGACGGCAAACTTTATAATATTTGTTTAGTAATTTCACTTGAGAAATCTTGTATAATTACATTTTATTATAACCTAACTGATGATTGTCATGACACATTAGACACTACAAGATATCGTGATTTCAATATAGCGGAATTCATTTAAAAAAATAATTATGATGAAAAGGAAGATGCGATGATTGGTGAATTGCTATTTAAACTATATAAATGGATATTTTGGTGACCGATAAAACTGCAATTTTAACGCAAATAATAGTTGACAATAAATATTTTTCATGGTATAATAAATTAAAAGATAAGAAAAGGAGATTTAATTATGACAGATAAAGATTTAAAAGTATTTGATATGGTAGCACATGAGGATGGGACTTTGCAGATAGTTGTTGATATTAATGGTCAGGTAGAATTTTCATTGCTAGATGGGGGCGGAAATGGGTTTTATGGAAATCCATTCGAATATAATTGGTACTACGGTGATATAGTTAAAATATGGAGACCTAAAAACGGAGGATATTTTGGTACATTTTTAAGTAGATTAAATATTGCCGACTTAAATCTCACTGACTACTTCGATTTAGTATGGGAGAGAAAATCAGAGGCGCAGGCTGAATTGGAAAATGCCAAAATTTTATTGAGAGAAGCTCATGAGGCAGTGGAAAAAGCAAAAGAAAAATTGGCAAAAGAAAAGGAGAATTAAAATGAGATTAGAAGAAATGCTAAATAAGTTAAGAAAAGACAAAACACTAGAATTTGAATTTGACTTTTACGGTGGTGGTAGGGGTGGTAGAATTTACGTAGACAGATATGAATGTATAGATTATAAGTCAGATGATGTAGTTTTATCCAAAGTAGATGATAAACTTGAGCCACTTGCAATTAATAAATTTATGTTTAATACTGAATATTATTTAATTGAAAAAGGAATTAAATTTAAAGACATGGAAGAAGGTAAAAAATATCAAAGATACGATAGCGATGATGGGCTTGTTTATGGGAAAGTTGAAGGACTATTGTTTTTGTTTAACGTGGATGAGTATTCATCCTTAGAGATGCACTTTGTAGTAAACATGAAATTTAAAGAAATAGACTAATAAAATATGTATTTTAAAGGAGCGTATGATGAAAAATAACGAACATTATGAGCGATTATGGGACAATTACCAAAAGTTAGAATGTAGAATAATGGAAGTTTTAGATTTAATTGACAATATTCTTGGGACTAATCATGAATTGTCTGTTTATCAACGTGAAATGGACTTCAGAGAAGACAATATCGTATGCGGTAAATATAGATTCCCATTTAAGTGGCTGTCAATGGATGATTGTGATATTCTTGATATATTAAACGGCAGAGATAAATGGAAACAGGAAAAAGAAAAGGAATTACGCAGGAAAGAATTGGCAGAGCTAAAAAGGTTAAAAGAAAAATATGAGATAAAATCTTGATTTTAAAGGAGAGAAGGATATGAATGTAATAGAAAAAATGAAGGAAAGAATTGAATTATTAGAAGAATTAGCTGAAACTGGTGAAGAATTTGAAATGAGCGGGTTTAAACACTATAAATTCAAATATATAGACGGTGAATTCATTGCTGTAGCTAAAGAAGACTTCGTTGATTGTGGAGCTTCTAAGATTATATTTGATTTAGATTTAGAAATAGTCAGAGAGCCATGGAAGCCGAAATTAGGTGAAGGATATTATGTTGTAGACATAGGTGAATTACGAGGATATTGTTTAAGGGCATGGGTTGGAGATAGGATGGATGAGGGTAGATATAATCTTGGAATTATCGCTAAAACAGAGAAAGAAATAAAAGAAAAGTCGAAAAAAATATTAGAGTTAATCAAAAATAATGGTTAAAATTTCTATTTCAAAGGAAGTGGTGTAAGTGTGAATGATATTTTAAGTGAAAGTTTAAACGTTGGTGACGAAGTTATATTTCAAAGAAAGCTTGATTACGGCAAAACTCAAGCGGTAGTTACTAATATTGATAGCGTTGGGAACGTATATGTTAAAAGTTCTTTAGGCATATACACCGTTTGTAAATTAGAGGATATTATTGATAAAAAATAAAGGAAGGAGATAATAATGGAAGAAATTAAATGGGAAGATGTTCCTAGAGGCTGGATGGACAGATGTAGCGGAGATGGACATAAGAAGCATATAAATGAAAATGGTGATAGAGTGTATGACGACACAGGTCTTAAAGTAGAAGGTGTTAGACCATGTGCAAAATGTGGTGAGTTCCCAGCAAATGACAGAGGTGATGACGCTTGTATTGCCAACTTGGGCAACGTTATGAATGCTTGCTGTGGTCATGGAACTAATAAAGGTTACATACAATTTGACAACGGTGTTGTAATAAGAGGATATTTCGAAATAGAATACTTTAACGTATAGTATTTTATTTTAAAGAAAGGTGGATTATGTATTGTTTAGTATGTGAACCGATAGAGAGGTTGGAGAAAACCTATGACGATTTTGACAGTGGTGTATTTTTCCAGTATTATATTTGTCCTAAATGTGGCACAGAACATCATTGTAGTTCTCAGTCTGGTGATATGATTCAAGAATACCTAGATATAGAAAACGACACTGGCTATAATTTGGATTTATAAGTGTGAATATAAAAGATTAATTTTAAAGGAGAATAAATATGAAAAAAGGAATGAGTTTTATGGAAAGACTCAAACTCGGTATAAATGTAATTGTTTACGGAAAAGAAGATAACGGGGTTTTGGTTGAGAAATGCGAAGAATGTGGCTCTATATTCGTTAAAAAGCAAGAGATTGATGCCAAGGATTATGATATGGATTATTATGCGGTTTATACTTGCTTAAAATGCGGAGCCAGTGCATTAGCGACAGAAAAGTGGTATTCAAAAGATGAATTTAATGAGAAATTTGTAGATTAAAATTCACATTTTAAAGACAAAATCATTGACAACAAGACTACTTTGTAGTATAATATGTTTAGGATGTGCAAATAAAAAGTAGATTTTAAAGGAGATGAATAAGATGTGTTATGGGTGCGAAAATATAAAGACAATTAATAGTTGTCTTGAACACGAAGTTGATTATGATTTTGATAGAATTTTACAATTTAATTATAAATTTGATTCTTTAGATTTTTTACTTATACCTAAAAAGTGCAAGTTTCATAATGGAGTTGTTATTAATTTTTGCCCATTTTGTGGAGGGAGATTAAATGAAGATTGAGCGTGGTAAACATGTAAATTGGAGAGAGTTAAGTTTTAGAATTTGTAATAGGCAGTACGGCATTTCAAGAGATGAGTACTTCGTAGAATTAAATTTATGGTTTTGGTTTATCACGGTTACAATTAGAGGGAAAAATAAGTTTAAAAAGTTTACAAAAAAAGAAGATGAAATACCTGAATTTACAAAAGAAGATTTCGATAGGATGGAACGTATTTTGAAAAAATATACAACTGTGTGTGCTAGTGGATTTATAGACAATGATGTAGGTGAAAATAATGAAGATAAATTTTAAAAATGGAAGTGTTATAGAAACTGTGGGAATGGACGCATCAGATATAATTCGTTCTAAGCCGAAAGGTTACGGCATATACGTGCCTTTTTGTTATGGATATTCACTTGGCGACATACTGATTAATAAGAATTCCAAAAAGTTATATATGGTGGGCGCAGTTTACACAGGATGGTTGGTGGTCTATGAAGTTGCAACTAAAGAAACGGTTTGTGGTATTAAAACAGATAAATCTTTGTATTTATATTTAGAATTTGATGATGTTCAAAACGAAGGTGGACATGATTTGCTAGAAAATTATACTAAATTAGATGAATATGGCGAGGAAACGGATAATGTTTAAAAAATAAAGGAGATATAATAATGTTTAATAATGAAAAAATAAAATCTTTGGAAAGTGAAATAAAAAAATTAAAAGCCGACAAAGATGCGTTGAATACACGACTTGATTCTATTGAATTTTTGGTAAAATATGGAGAATATAAGTTTGATATATTTGAAAGTGTAAACTTGAAATCTAATTATAGCAGAGGTGTACTGCAAAATACTACTCACTCATTCGGAACTGCTATTACATACTTGAATGAAGGTAAAGAAGATACTATTTTTGTGGAAGATTTCGTGGCAGTCAAATATAGCACATTCATGGAAAATGGTGAGAGGTATATCATATTAAAGGATGAGAATGATAGTAGTAGACAAATGTTAATTGATTTTGAAAATAATAAATATTTTAACACAGTATGTCTTGATGTGGATTGCTCTAAATATAAAGATGTAAATTATATTGGTACTCGTAATGAGAATTTTATGGAAGAGATTAATAATGGTTAAAAGAACTATTTTAACGGAAATGAGGTGGATTAATGCATTTTATAGTAGCAGTAATAATTATAATTATAATGGCAAACGTGTTCGCAAAGCTAGAGAATAAGGTGGCTCCGAGTACCATGTTTTTCTTTGGTATGATTTCGACATATATTTTGCTAATTATGTCAAATGTAACTAAAATTTAACCGATAAAATGAATGTTTTAAAGGAAAGGAGAATATATGTTTACTGAAGAAGAATTAATAGTAATAAAGCATATGGCGTTAAATAACAAACTGTGGGCTATTCACAGACTAAATAAACAGTGTAAAAATGATGAAGATAAACTAGAAGTAGAGCGTAGAATTGATATGTATCAGCAAATCGCAGATAAAACAAATGTAGATGTAATCAGAAGAGAGGATAAACAATAAAACATTGATTTTAACTTGACATGAATGAAAAAATAGTGTATAATAAGTAATATAGAGAATTGGAAGGAGAACTATATGCTAGCTATAGATTTCAAAAAGGGTAGTAGGTTTCAAAATAAAGTCACAAAAGAAATATATGAAGTAGAGGATTTATTTGATGGTCTTGTATTCGTAAACCAAGACAATGGAGACACGTATACTTATTTAGATGAAGACTTATTCAACGACTTAGAATATTACAGTGAAATAAAAGGTGAATTTTAAAGGAAAGAAGGGAGAAATTATGGATACATTATTTTTAGGGGATTTAAGAACTGAGGATGAATTAAAAGATTTATTAATGGAAATGTTTAACACATACGAGAGATATAATGAAGCAAAAGAGGATGATAGGTCAAGACTTGAGGTTGATTCAATAATGAGAAAGTATAAATTCTTAATTGTACAACTAGATGATTCGTGTTACGAATCCAGCTGTTACATGTTACTCAAAGATAACGATAATAATTATTATACTATTTACGGAGGACATTGCTCATGCTATGGATATGAAGGACAATTTCAGCCGACTCCGTGCAACATACACAATGTATTGGATAATATAAGTTACGAAATGACGAAGGATGAAAAAGAATTGGCAACAGTTAAAGTTAATGAAATTATTAATGGTTAAAATGTAAGTTTTAATGGAGGAAGGATAATGTATGGAAGTAGACTATAGAAAAATAGATTTTAATCACGAAAAAATAACAACTAAGCACTACCATTTTTATGCAATTGGTA
>NZ_JBSQIL010000051.1:0-12580 GCF_055108775.1 Soehngenia sp.
TTTAGATAATAATTCTATGAAGGATTCTGAAGTCTCTTAGGATATTTTTTGTACATAATTATTTTCCACTTTTCGTACATTCTTATCTTGACATTTACACTTATCATCCTTTAGTCTCCTTATGAATCGTCATAGGGTTATTACATATTTCCTCTAGAGGAATTTTCAATTAGAATTTGGGTGTTTTTAGAATATTATAAACATTGTATGAAAATAATTTAAGCGTGATTATATTGTAACTACTTTTTTTCATTTTAATGTAATTTAATGTTATAATGACTAAAGGGATATGAGTTTTTATAAAATATTTTAAAAAGTTGAGTATAATATTTTTCTCTCTCATAATTATTCAATCATTAGCGACAGTGGGAATATAACTAATAAATATACTTCTAAACAAGATGTTACTAAATATTATAAAGATACTGAATCGAGAATAAAAGTCTTAGAGACATTAAGAAGAAATAATAAAAAAATATAGAGAATAATTCTCGATTTAATATAATGTAATCTTCTAAACTACAAAAAAGGAGGATATTCTCTATGAATGACATTATGCAATTAATAGCAGAAAAAGTTAAGTGCGAAATTGAAAATAATTTAATAAAATTCTCGAAGGTGGAGGTAGCCTTGATAGCATTATTGATTCAGTTGGAGAGATGGAACCTGAATAACTATGGACAGAGGTAGCAATATATATAGACGAAGTCTATGAAATGAATATAGCAAAAGACATATACACAGCAGGAAACGGAACTATTTGATTAAAAGTGGGCTTAGCATAATAAAAGGCAGTAAATATGTGCTTGATCATTATCACTAAGCTAATATATAAAAACAATAACAGTATATCATAATACTCTAGAAAACGCATGCTATAGAAATTACAATACATATTCTGACAAAAAAATATATGATATTGATTGAGAGGAGAAAACTTCTAAAAAATGAGAGGATGTGATTCCAATGAAATTTAAAAGAGTACCGAGATGATTTGGTATGTCGCTGTTGTTTGTTATTACATTTACTATTTTTGCTTTTGGGAATACGAGAGAATTAATTTCAAGAGACGAATATAGCAAAATAGAACTTACAGAATTTAAAATTGATGAGATAAAAATGGAAATTTTACCTATATACATAAATCATATTTCTAACATATATCCAACTGTTTATGGTGTTTGTCCAGGGAGAAGAGATCATGAAATGCTAAGTAGTGGTTGGGGGAAATTAATTAGAGTAAATAATAATGGTTTAAGAGAAACTGTTTTCAATGGTGGTGCTGCTTGGTAAGGCAAATGATTCAAAAGTTCAATATTGCAAGTTTTTTTATAGGTAAAGGAGGCACTAACTAAAATATGAGAAAAATAAAGATAATATCCATAGTTCTAGTAAATTTATTAGTTATTATCCTTTTGACATCATGCACAAATACTAACGATGAAGATAAAGAGGTAATAGAGAGTTTTTTAAATTCATATTTTGAACAATTTAATTATTCTGAAGAAGATTGGGAAAATTTAATTCAAAAATTAGATGCAGAAATGATTATATTAGGTAAAGATGAAATAGATCTAGAAAAGTTAAATAATTTAGATGATGATTCTTGGTTGAAAGCATGGGAAGAAACTTTAACAGCAGAAGAAATTGAAAGATTAGTTCAGAACAGATTATTACCAAATTTATATTTAAAAGAATATAAAGAAGTCAAATACAGTATTGAAGAAATTAAAAAAATTAATGATTCAGATTCTTATTCAGCCAAGATAAAATTTACAAATGTAGAGAATAAAAATGATGAAAAGGAAATACATATCTTATTAGATATGGTAGATACTGAGCAAGGGCGACGTATACAATATGTTGATTTGGAAGAATTTAAAAACTTGTTTGATAAAAAATAACAAATAAGATATAACAATAGTAGCTAAAAGTATAATCTCATCTTTGACAGTTGGAAAAAAGAAAAATCCTGGGACTCTAGTACTTATAATGGGTTTCAGGATTTTATGATATTTTAAAAGTGCGTAATGTTTTCTGCTTTTTAGTTTCTTTTAAAAATTTTTTCTTTTTATATTTTTAAAAAATATTGTAATGATGCAAATTCAAGACAAATAGAAATATTATTAAGATATGTAATTAAACCTGTAGAAAGTTATGGGGATTGAAAGACATGGGATAATTTAGGAAATTAAACTGGGTATGTAGATAACGCAGGGGAACCATACACCTTCTAATGCATACATTACTAAGCGGCTTTAAGATAATAATGGGGTTTGTTTTAATGTTAATGATAATTCTTCAGTGAATGGTCAAGTTGGAATAACCAGATATCATACATATAATGGTAGAGTGACAGTTTATTTAAATAAACTAGGTAGTACTAGTACAAAGGTAATAATGTCTTATAATCATAATTATATGCAATTTGACTTATCTAGATCAGCAAGGATTAGTAATGGTGGTTTTATTTGTTACTATGAGTCAGTTAATAAAGAGTGGCAGAGATATGCTGGCATGAAAATTATTATTATTGAGTAAAGGAGATTAAGCTGATTATGAGTACTGGAGAATATTTAATTACGATTGCTGTTTTTAGCTTTATATTAATTAGTATATTATCACTTATATTTGGTGGTTCAGGAGATTTATTAAGGGATAGTTTACTATCAATATTAACAGTTAGCTATATGGTTAATAATATACCATCAAGAAAAAAATGATATTTTTGATTTTGGTAAAAAAGTTTTTAAATGGTAATTAGTATAAATAAGTTAGTTGACAAGATCTATTTTTATTCTATAGGAAGCTTGGAGTCCACAATTTTCATTTAAGTTTACAAAAACGGAAGATTACTTAGGGAGGTGACAAGCATATGCTTATGCTTCTTTTCACAATAGTATACTTTGTTATTTTATTCTTTTTATTGGATTTGGTTTTTAGAAACGCATCAATAAGTATATTCACTAATATTATGAGTTTGGTTTGTTTGGTAATTGCATTTATCGTAAGCGTCGGAATGGCTGACTATACTGTTAAAAAAATAAAAAACAAATAATAATTTTTAAAGACTGTAAAATATTCTGTGTAAATTAAATAATTAAGGATGAAAGATGAATTTTATTACATAAAAACAACAAACTAAGTCATCAAAAGAAAAAACAAAATAGCAATTGTAGAAACACTCTTATTAGAGCCAATAGAGAATATCCTTTTTATTTTGTATTCTATTGATTACATTTTATAGATTTTAGGATCATTCTCTATATTTTTTTGTTTGGTCTATAATTATATTATGATATATCTCGATGTCAATTCATAAACTTTATTAAATAAAATATGATAAAATATAATAAAGCCAGAAGGAGATGATATAATGAATGGAGATAACTCAATAGAGAAATTAAGAAAACATATTGAGAAATGCTCTAATATTGTATTTCTTGGAGGCGCTGGAGTATCAACAGAAAGTAATATACCGGACTTCAGATCTGCAGATGGCTTATATAAAAAGGGAGATTATAAGTATCCTCCAGAATACATGTTGAGTCATACATTTTTTGTAAATCACACTGAAGAATTTTTTGATTTTTATAAGCACAATATGATATATAAAGATGCGAAACCAAATAAGGCACATATTGCACTTGCGAAGTTAGAGAAGATGGGGAAACTAAAAGCAGTGATAACGCAAAATATAGATGGATTGCACCAAATGGCAGGTGCAAAAAATGTTTTGGAACTTCATGGCTCAATACACCGAAACCATTGCATAAATTGCAATGAAAATTATTCTCTAGATTTTATATTAGAATCTCAATGTATTCCAAGATGCGAAAAATGTGGTGGTATTGTGCGACCAGATGTAGTTTTATATGAAGAAATTCTGTCAATAGTCAGTGAAAATGTCACCTAATAATATAGAGTTTTATTCAATGAAAATGTCACCAACATTTAGAACATAACAACCGTATTAATTCCACAGTCCTATTGACATGAGTCCTCTGATCCATCTGGGCAATAACTTATGACGGGAATGTATCATAATAGGCGGCTTTTCGCCTCGAGATTTTACCAGAGGGATCCACCCCATATCAATAGGCTCTTGCGGCATAAACGCTTAAATAATGGTGTCTGTGAATTTATGATTTAAAATAGGCATAGGAAAACAAACCCTTGAAAAAGAGCCTTAAAATGAGTATGATATTCTAAAGAGTGTGATCTCTTTATAACCATGCTCTAGTGGAGTTGAACAATCTTTTTAAGATCTCGTCGATTTCTGTATCTGTTTCATACAGACTTTTCTCCACATAGGGTATGGTTTTTTCGTTATAAGGGTTTCTCCAAGGATGATCTTTAGGTGGTTTAGTCTGGCTAATCTTTTTCTTAGGCTGATTAGAAATTGCTTTTTTAGGTCGTTCATCTAACTCCTTTGTATCATAGACCACATTTGAATACATTGCCTTGACTCCAATTTTATTGCTAGTTAAAACGGTTAATTTAGTCTTTGGTAATGCATTAGATATTTTGTCATTTATCATAAGCTGATAATATTTACCACCATAAGAGAAAGCAGCATTTTCAATAATCATACGTTCTTCTTTTATACAAAGAATATAGTCAAGATTAATATTTGAATCCAGTTGTCTAAAAGCAGATTCAGGATTTTCTGGATAGACACTAAATTTTTCATTATATTCATTAATGAATTCATCTAAAAAAGCATTAGCAGCCTCCATAGTAGTAATACCATGAATTTTAAATTCAACAGGCAATCTACTTTGTAGAGTCTCCCATAGCCTTTCAATTCGGCCCTTAGCTTGTGGGGAACTAGCAATAATGATATTAATTCCTAGTTCATCCATAGCTCTACCAAATTGAGTTAAATTAACAGTTTTTCCAGCTAATTGATCTTCAACAGATAATTTTCCTTTATTAGGTGATACAAATATAGTATGAGAATCAGAATAAAGGCTAATAGGAATACCATGTTTTGAGATAATTTGTCTAACTATCTCAAAATAGCCTTCCATACACTCATTAGGAGTAAAATAAAGAGCTAGGATTTCACCAGTAGCATCATCAATAGCACCATGAAGGTGAAAAGAATCATTGCCAATAATCCACATATGTGGAGAAGCATCAATTTGTACCAACATACCTTTTTGAGGTTTTCTTTTTCTTCTATGATGTGTTTTGCGCTTGCGATGTTTTTTAGGGCTTTTAATTCCAGCATCAGTCAAAATTCTATGAACAGTAGAATAGCTAACTTTAATATCTTCATGTTCATCTAATAATTCCTGAAAATGTTTTAAATTAGCCTCCTCGTACTTTGTTTTTTTAAGACTGATGATTGAATCTTTAGTTTCATCCGATGTAGCATGCTTAGGTTTTCTACCTCTATTTTTATGGATAATGAACGCAGGTCCTTCATTTACAACCCCTTTCTTTAACCTTAATACTTGGCGTTCACTTAGGTTTAAAAGCTCAGCAGCTTCACGAATGGTTAATATTCTATCAATAGTTTGATTGATGACTCTAAGTCTAGATATTTCTTTTTGAGTCATATTAAATATCTCCTCTCTCATACTGACATTTTATCAGAATAAATTTAATATGACATTATCATAGAATATCTACATTTTATATGAAGAAATTCTTGACACTTCTATACTAGAAAGAAGTATACAATATATTTCAAATGCAAAGATGTTAATAGTTGGAGGAACTTCTTTAAATGTCTATCCAGCAGCAGGACTAATTAGTTACTTTAAGGGGGAGCTATTGATACTGATCAATAAAGACGAAACCCCATATGACAACAGAGCAGATTTTATTTTTAGAGAAAAGATAGGAGAGGTATTATCAAAATTAATATAGGTGATGCAATGGAAAAAGCAATGGAGATATTAAAGGAATTAATAGAAGAAGATAAACTCAGCAAAGCTATATTGAGCGATAAAGAAAAAAGAAGCAATGCTAATTACAACAAAGTAAACATAAAACCTGTGACAATAAAAGGGGTAAGAAAATATCAATTTGAGTATTTTATTGACAATAAAGTAGTACATGAAAACCTCAGTGTTGAAGATTCCATAAACAAGTTTATCGACTTATTGAGATTTGATTTTAGACAAGGACTTTTTAAAACCGTACAAGGAGAAATCCAATTAATAAAGACAAGCGAAAATAAGTTTAAAGTAAAAAAAATAAATGATGCTACATTTGAAGTAAACAAAGAACACAATAGAGAAAAAAACTATATATTAAAAGACGGAGAGAAAATAGATTTTTTAATGCTCTTAGGGGTAATGGATTCGAATGGGAAAGTATATAAGAAGAAGTATGATAAATTTAAGCAAATAAATAAATTCCTTGAAATAGTAAATGATATATTTGAAAACTTCGATGGCAAAGAGAAATTAAAAATTGTAGACTTTGGATGTGGAAAAAGCTATTTAACTTTTGCACTTTATTATTATTTAACTCAAATTAAAAATGTAGAAGCTAATATAGTCGGTCTAGACTTAAAAGAGGATGTTATAAACTACTGCAATCAAGTCAAAGACAATTTAAAATATAATGGACTTAAATTTATCTGCAGCGACATAAAAGACTATAAATTCGAAGGGGATTTGGATCTTGTAGTTACCTTGCACGCTTGTGATACAGCTACTGACATTGCTTTGGTAAATGCTATAAAATGGAATACAAAAGTCATATTGTCTGTGCCATGTTGCCAACATGAGCTTTTTGATAAAATTAATAACATTGAGTTAATGCCAATGCTTAAACATGGTATTATAAAAGAGAGATTAAATTCACTAGTAACAGATAGCCTCAGAGGGTTGTATCTCGAAAAATATGGCTATCAAGTAAACATGCTAGAGTTTATCGATATGGAGCATACACCAAAGAATATAATGATTAGAGCAATTAAAAAAAGTAACAAAGTAGATCATAAAAAGTTCTTAGAAATAAATGAATATAAAAAAACATGGAATTTAGACAGGATATTCATTGATGAATATATTGATAAAACTTTAAATGTGGAGGAAAGTTGATGGAAAAAGAGTTAGTTTTAATTATTGATTTCGGCGGACAATACAATCAATTGATAGCTAGGAGAGTTAGAGATTTAAAAGTCTATTGTGAGATAGTTCCTCATACTACAAACATAGAGCAAATAAAAGAACTAAATCCTAAAGCTATTATATTTACAGGTGGGCCTAATAGCGTATATGAAGAGAATTCTCCTAAAATAAGCGAAGAGATTTTCAATTTAGGCATTCCAATCTTAGGAATTTGCTATGGTGCTCAATTAATAGCATATTCTTTAGGCGGAGAAGTAAAGAAAGCTTTAGCTAGAGAGTATGGAAAAGTAGAATTAGAGATCATTGCAGAATCAAAGCTATATGAAAATGTCAAAAGGAAATCTGTATGTTGGATGAGCCACACTGACTATGTAGAAAGGTTGCCAGAAGGATTTGTTGTAACTGCTAAAACTGATAGCTGCAAAACTGCTTCTTTTGAAAATGCAGAGAAGAAGATATATGCTGTGCAATATCATCCTGAAGTGTTGCATACTGAAGAAGGAGAAAAAATCATATCTAATTTCCTTTACAATGTAGCAAAAGCAAATGGAACATGGGAAATGAGTGCTTTTACTGAAAGCAAAATAAAAGAGTTAAGAGAAAAAATAGGGAACAAGAAAGTATTATGTGCATTATCAGGTGGAGTAGATTCATCTGTGGCAAGTGTTTTAGTAAGCAAAGCTGTTGGAAATCAGTTGACATGTATATTTGTAGATCATGGGTTGTTAAGAAAAGATGAAGCTAAAGAAGTAGAAGAAGCAATTGCTAAAAATTATGAGTTGAATTTCATTAAAGTAGATGCTAAGGATAGATTTTTGCAGAAATTAAAAGGAGTAACAGATCCAGAGACAAAGAGAAAGATAATTGGGGAAGAATTTATTAGAGTGTTTGAAGAAGAAGCTAAAAAAATAGGAGAAGTTGATTTTCTTGTACAAGGCACTATATACCCAGATGTCATAGAAAGTGGAGTAGGAGACTCAGCAGTTATAAAGAGCCACCACAATGTAGGTGGATTGCCTGAAAATGTTGACTTTAAAGAAATAATAGAACCACTAAGAGATCTCTTTAAGGACGAAGTGAGAAAAGTTGGACTTGAATTGGGACTACCTCATCACTTGGTATTTAGACAACCATTCCCAGGACCGGGACTCGCAATAAGAGTTATAGGTGAAGTTACAGAAGAAAAGTTAGAAATTTTAAGAGAAGCTGATGCTATTTTTAGAGAAGAAATCATGAAGTCGGGTATAGAGTCTAGTATTAACCAATACTTTGCAGTATTGACAAATATAAAAAGCGTTGGAGTAATGGGAGACGGTAGAACATACGATTATACAATCGCTTTAAGAGCAGTTCAAACAATAGATTTTATGACTGCTGAATTTGCACAAATCCCATGGGAGTTACTTGGGCATATCTCCTCTAGAATTGTAAACGAAGTAGAACATGTAAATAGAATAGTATATGATATCACCAATAAACCACCTGCAACAATAGAGTGGGAATAAAATCAAGACCTAAAGTCTATTCAATTTATAGATTTTAGGTCTTTTTAACAAATCATTTTTTGGAATTTATCCATTCCACCATATCTCTTATTGTATAGTTTATCTCATGCTTTGCTTTATCATTTGAAATAGATGTTTATTTGAAATTTAATAGTTAAATGGAATGTAGTAAAGGAACACTTGTTAAGCAGATTATGTTAAAAGATAAAAAAATCTAACACTTTAAGAGACCGATAAATCATTTATTTAATATAAATAGATTATCAACAAACATTATCATTTAATTTAATCTTATGGTATTAATAGTATTTACATACATTTGTATATATTGTTTATATAAATATAAGAGTATATAATATTAATTGGAAAATAGAATTATTTATGTAAAATATTTAAATTTTCTCATTTATGGGAGGGATAAGATGAGAGTATTAGAAGGATTAAAACCAGAAAGGGTGTTTTATTATTTCGAAGAATTAACCAAAATACCTAGATGCAGTTATCACGAAAGAGAAGTGAGCAACTATCTTAAATCAGTTGGAGAAAAGCTTGGACTTGAAACAATACAAGATGACCATCTTAATATCATTATTAGAAAACCAGCTACAAAGGGATATGAAAATTCAGTAGGAGTTGTTTTGCAAGGTCATATGGACATGGTGTGCGAAAAAGAATCCGATTCGCCTCATGATTTTTCTAAAGACCCTATTGAATTAATTGTAGATGGAGACTGGATTAAAGCAAATAAAACTACTTTGGGAGCAGATGATGGATTAGGGGTAGCGATGGGATTGGCATTAATTGAAGACGATACTCTTGAGCATCCTGAAATAGAACTATTAGTAACAGTTTCAGAAGAAGTTAACATGGATGGCGCAATAAATCTATCAGACAAAGTTTTAAAAGGAAGAAGATATATAAATCTAGATTCAGAAGAAGAAGGCATTCTCACTATGGGTTCTGCTGGAGGAGAGACTATTGAAGTTGAACTTCCACTAAACTATGAAAATAGCGATGAATACATTGAATATACAGTTAAAGTAACAGGACTAGTTGGTGGACACTCTGGTATAGAAATTCACAAGCCAAAGGGCAATTCAAATAAAGTTTTAAATCAAGTTCTCGAAGAAATATCTAAAGTAGCTGACATGAGGTTGATTGAAATACATGGTGGAACAAAAGACAATGCTATACCAAGAGAAACAGAAGCAAAGATAGGTATAAGAAAATCTGATGCTGAAACAGTGGATAATGCGTTAGATAAAATAAAATCAACAGTTTTAGAATTAAACAAAGGCATTGAAGGTAATATTGTCATAACAGTGAATAAATTAGTCGATGCAAAGAAAATATTGTCTAAGGATAATACTGCTGCGATCATAAATTTAATTAGGGATATTCCTACTGGAGTATTTACAATGATTCCAGATAACCCTCAAATTGTTGAAAGCTCTGATAATTTAGCGAGAATTGACACTAAAGATGACAAATTTGTTATGATAATTTCACTGAGATCTTCATCTCAAAAATCAATGGATGACCTCAGAGCTAAGATTGTTTCAGTAATAGAAAAGAACAATGCAAACTACAAGATTGTAAATAAATATCCTAAATGGGAATACAAACCAAATTCTAAATTAAGGGATACAGCAGTTAAAGTGTTTAAAGAAATGTACAAAAAAGATATGGTAACAACAGTTATTCACGCAGGACTTGAATGTGGTGTAATTAATGAGAAGTATCCAGATATGGATATTATATCAATTGGCTCAGATTTAGAAAAAGTTCATACTCCAGAAGAAAGAGCTTCGATATCTTCAGCTCAAAGAGTATATGAATATTTATGTGAACTATTAAGAGAATTAAAATAAATATAGCTTAATGCACAATTCCCAAGTAGATAACCTAATCATTTGAATTAGATTATTTACTTGGGAATTTTTATATTACTAATACATTTACAATATTGACCATGCAAACTATGAACATGAATACTACTATACAATTAAAGACAATTTCAATTTTATTTTCCTCAAAAGCATTATTAAGATGGCTTCCTATAAGTCCTCCAAGTATGCCACCAACAACCATAAATGGAAGTACTGTTAAATCATAACCGCTAAAACCTTTAGTTAAATATACTGTTGTAATCTTTGACAATTGTGAAAACACGATTGTGACCAAGGAATAAAAAGCGGCTTCTTAAATTTCACAATGGTTGGATTAATAGTAATAGGCGGAGTTGCTTCAACAGTAATAAAAGCTCCAATAGCATTACAATATAAAGCTGGCGATATGGTTATTAGCATACAAGAAATATTTGATAAAATAATGCCTAATCTTATGCCTTTAATTATAGCTTTAATAAGCTACTTCCTTGTAGATAAGAAGGGATGGTCAACTAATAAACTACTATTAGGGATACTAGGTTTTGCATTTGTAATGGTACTTTTAGGTGTTATGTAAAAATTTCTATTTAAATCAATATAAAAATCACAATAGAGATGGGATGTATGAAACTATATCCCATCTCTATTTACTATTCCATAGACAAAGTAATTTAATCCTGCTATCAACAATATTAAACCTATCAAAACTGAAACTGTGATCCAAGTAATAAAAGGATTAAAAAGCAACAACAAACCAAATAATAAGAGCAAAATGTTCATAACTAGTGAAGTAGTGTAAACAGCTGGACTTAATTTTTTATAAATTCCGATTGAGAAGAAATTTTGAATTGCTTCTACTATAAACCAAATTGCAACAGCATAAGTCAATATATTTATTGCAAATTCGGTTTTAAACAATAATAATATACCAAACAAAGTTAATACAATACCAAAAAACAACATAAATTTCGATCTGAAGCTAAATTCTTCTTTCAAATTCCAATAAGCAATAATCATCATTACTCCCCGCACAACGCTAACTGCTCCTATTATCATAGCTAAAGTAGTCACAGTCGCTAAGGGATTTACAAATGCAAAAATGCTCGCAACTATCATAATAAGTCCACCGACTATATAAATAATATTTCTTCTGCTCAATTCTATCGCCTCCTTTTTTTATATATGAATTATTACCCACAAATACCAAAAAAAAACAAATAAACTATATCTATGATATGGATGATTCTGTGTGATATAATCAGATTAGAAAATTCTTAAGATTTTATTTTTTTGGAGAGTGATCTAATGGAAGAACTAATAAAGACGAAAATCGAAGGGTTATATATAAGAAAAGCTACTAGAGAAGATGTACCTTTAATTTTAAAGTTTATTAAAGAGTTAGCTGATTATGAGAAAATGCTTGATCAAGTAGTTGCGACCGAAGAAATAATTGAAGATTCCATATTTAACAGAAATAAAGCTGAAGTAATATTTGCAGTATATAATGGAGAAGAAGTAGGATTTGCACTATATTTTTACAATTTTTCGACTTTTTTAGGTAAACCTGGGATTTATTTAGAAGATTTATATGTAAGAGAAGAAATGAGAGGGAAAGGAATAGGGAAAACTCTTCTAGCTTATTTAGCAAAGATAGCAATTGAGGAAGGGTGTGGCAGATTTGAATGGTGGTGTTTGGATTGGAACAAACCATCAATTGATTTTTATTTGAAATTAGGTGCAATACCCATGGATGAATGGACAGTTTATAGGATGTGCGATGAAAAATTAGTTGATTTAGCAAAGTCTTTCTGAATTCAAATTTGGAGGGTAATATGAAAGTTGAATGGAATAAGAAATATACCACAATTTCAGTTTATTCAGTCATTGTAATTATTATTAGTATAATTTTTTATATGATAATTTCTCAATTTGGTTTGTTTTTGAGTTCAATAAATAGATATATAAAAGTCTTTGAACCCTTTATAATTGGCTTTGCAATTGCTTACTTAGCAAACTTATTAGTAAGGTTAATAGAAGTCAAAATGTTATATAAAGCATTAAAAAATCAGGAAAATACAAAGTTTAAAAGAGC
>NZ_JBSQIL010000052.1:0-12360 GCF_055108775.1 Soehngenia sp.
AATTTTATCATTTTCAAGAACCTTATATCAATATTTCCCTACGGCGGCTCTTCTTGAGAAGATATTCCCCTCTGGCTTCACAAAACAAATTATGTCTATCAAAAATTTGTAAGGTTAAATTAGACCCCTAAGTTTGTAAGACTAAATTAGACTGTTTTTTAAAAAGGGGTCTAATTTACTTTTACAATTAACTCAATTAATTGACACTATCCCAAAAAATCATTGTCCTTGACATTAGTTAAATTTTAGCCTATAATATTCTTTGTATCGTCCAAGGAGAGATGGCTGAGCTGGTCGAAGGCGCACGACTGGAAATCGTGTAGGCGCTATAAACGTCTCGAGGGTTCGAATCCCTCTCTCTCCGCCATCATAAATTTTGCCGTGCTAGATGGGGAGGTAGCGGTGCCCTGTAACCTGCAATCCGCTGTAGCAGGGTTGAAGTCCTACTCGAGGCTTTCCTGTTGTGAGGTCTGCCCTAGATAAGTGGTGTTGACAGTCAGGTCCTGCGCAACGGAAACTCATGAACCTCGTCAGGTCCGGAAGGAAGCAGCGATAAGTGAGAACTTCCGTGTGCCGCGGGATAGCCTTACTCGAGCTAACTGTCTAGGTACCGCTCGGAACGGGATAGTCGAAGGTAGGTGCACGGCTACATAAAAAGAAGCTAATTACTTTTAAAAGTAATTAGCTTCTTTTGTTTTATTCAATTATTAAATCGATCTCATCGTTCTTAACTGTTACGGTTATCTTGCTGCCATCTTTTACTTTTCCTTCGATGATCAGCCTGCTTAGTCTTGTTTCAATTTCTTTTTGTAAAAATCTCTTTACTGGCCTTGCGCCGTATTGTACTGAATATGATCTGTTTAGTATCAATTGTTTTGCTTCATCTGTCAATTTTATAGTTATGTTCCTATCTTCTAGAAGTTTTTCTATTTGTTTCATTTGTAAATCAATTATCTTGAATAATTCATCCCTTTGCAATGGTTTAAACATTACAATTTCGTCAATCCTATTCAAGAATTCAGGTCTAAATGTCCTTCTTAACTCAGCGTTTATCTTTTCTTTAGTCTGTTCTGATATATGTCCCTCTTCTAGCAATCCTTCTAATAGATAATTTGAGCCAATATTAGAAGTCATTATTATGACAGTGTTCTTAAAATCTACTGTCCTTCCTTGGTTGTCTGTCAATCTACCGTCATCTAGTACTTGAAGCAATATATTAAATACATCTGGATGAGCTTTTTCTATTTCGTCGAATAGCACTACTGAATATGGTTTTCGTCTTACTGCTTCTGTAAGTTGTCCACCTTCTTCATATCCTACATATCCTGGTGGTGAACCAATAAGTCTAGATACTGAGAATTTTTCCATATATTCGCTCATATCTATACGAATCATGTTCTTTTCATCGTCAAATAGAGCTTCTGTCAATGCTTTCGAGAGTTCAGTCTTACCTACTCCAGTTGGTCCGATGAAGATAAAGCTTCCTATTGGCCTATTTGGATCTTTTAATCCCGCTCTTGCTCTCAAAACTGCATCAACAACAGCATCTACTGCTTCGTATTGTCCTATAACCCTTTGATGCAATATATTTCCAAGATTTAGGAGTTTTTCTCTTTCTGTTTCAAGTAATTTATTTACAGGTATGCCAGTCCATTTTGCCACTACTTCAGCAATTTCTTCTTCAGTTACTTCTTCTTTGAGCATTCTTTCTCTAGTGTTGTCTTTTTGTTGAGCTTCTGCTAATTGCTTTTCTAATTCCACTAGCCTGCCGTATTTAAGTTGTGAAAGTCTTTCAAGGTCGTAGTTTCTTTCTGCTTCTTCAATTTCATGTTTTACTTTATCTATTTCCTCTTTGATATTCTTTACTTTTTCAATTTCTTTCTTTTCTTCTTCCCATTGAGCTTTCAATAAATTGAATTTATCTTTTAACTCTGATAGTTCTATTTCTAACTTTTGCAACCTTTGTTTTGAAGCTTCATCAGTTTCCTTTTTTAGAGCTTCTCTTTCAATTTCTAATTGAAGTATTCTTCTGCTTACTTCATCTATTTCTTGAGGCATGCTGTCTATTTCAGTTCTTAACATTGCACAAGCTTCATCCATTAAATCTATTGCTTTATCTGGTAAAAATCTATCTGTTATATATCTATCTGATAATGTTGCTGCAGCTATGACAGCTCCATCAGAAATTCTAATTCCATGGTGGATTTCATATTTTTCTTTGAGTCCTCTTAATATAGATATAGTGTCTTCTACTGTTGGTTCAGATACTAAAACCTTTTGGAATCTTCTTTCTAATGCTGCATCTTTTTCGATGTATTTTCTGTATTCATCTAGTGTAGTAGCTCCGATTGCATGAAGTTCTCCTCTTGCTAACATTGGTTTTAAAAGGTTAGACGCATCCATTGCTCCTTCTGTTCTACCAGCACCAACAATGTTGTGAATTTCATCAATAAACAGTATTATTCTTCCATTTGATTTCTGGATTTCTGACAATACCGCTTTTAACCTTTCTTCAAATTCACCTCTATATTTTGCTCCTGCTATCAATGCACCCATATCAAGAGCGAATATAGTCTTGTCTTTCAAGCCTTCAGGAACATCGCCATTTACAATTCTTTGTGCTAATCCCTCTACTATAGCTGTCTTACCTACTCCTGGATCTCCTATTAGCACTGGATTGTTTTTTGTTCTCCTTGAAAGTATTCTTATTACATTTCTTATTTCATTGTCTCTTCCTATTACAGGATCAAGTTTACCTTTTCTAGCCTCGTCCACAAGGTCTCTTCCAAATCTGGTAAGAGCCTCATAAGTGGCTTCAGGATTATCTGATGTTATAGTTTGATTTCCTCTTACTTTTCTCAATGCTTCTAAAAATCTCTGCCTATTGATATTGTATTTTTTAAGAATATCTTCTGACATAGATCCCTTTTGATTTAATAAAGCTAAATAAAGGTGTTCAACACTTACATATTGGTCGTTGAATTTCTTTGCCTCTTCTTCTGCATCTACCAATATTTTAGAATAGGTCCTACTTGGATATAGTGAGCCTCCTGTTTGTTTTGGAAGTTTTTCAACTTTTCTTTCTACATCAGCTTTGACTAATTCTGGATTTAGATCCATCAAAGACAATACTCTTGGTATTAGTCCATCTCTGTCCTCTAACAACGCCAAGTGAATATGGATATCTTCAAGTTGAGGATTACCTAATCTAATCGCTATGTTTTGTGATTGTTGTATAGCTTCTATGCTTTTTTGAGTGAATTTTTCTAGATCCATACTATCACCTCGCTTAATTATTTAATTTTTGAGTAGTTATCTCTTTTAATTTTCTGTATAGATCTTCTTGCTCTTTTGTCATGTTTTCAGGGTTTACTATTTCAATTTCAAGATATAAATCTCCTTTGTTGCCTTTTAGGTCAACAAATCCTTTTTTGTTAAGTCTCAATCTTTTCCCTGTATTAGTCCTTTGTGGTATTTCTACTCTAATCTTACCATCTAATGTGGTAACCACTATCTTATCTCCAAAGTATGCTTGCCATGGATATACTTTTACTTTTTTGTATACATCTAGCCCTTCTAATCTCGTATTTTCATCTTCTTTTATATTTATTTTAAATAGTATGTCACCATCTATTCCCCATTTCTTACCATTTACTTTTACTTTCTTGCCTTCAGTTATTCCTTTTGGTACTTTTACGGTAATATTTTTTATTTCTCCATTTATATTAAGCATCACATCTTTATTTGTACCATTGTATGCCTCTTCAAGAGTTATTGTAAGTTCTGTTTCATAGCTTGGTGATTGTTTCTTTTGCTTCTTTTGTGAACCACTTTGACCAAATATATCTCCTATATCAAATCCTCTAGTTCTAGAGCTACCCATGTCATTTCCAAATATCAAATTGAAGAAGTCGCTGAAATCTCCCATATTATCTGTAGTATAAGTATATGTTCTGCCACCTTGGAAATTTCCAAATCCAAATTGTGATGGGTCGAATTGCTCGCCTCCAGAAAATCCGTATTGCCCAAACTGGTCATATTTCTTTCTTTTCTCTTCATCTCCTAATACTTCATATGCTTCATTTATATCTTTAAACTTTTCTTGTGCTTTTGGATCATCTGGGTTCAAATCTGGGTGATATTTTTTTGCCAATCTCCTGAACGACTTTTTAATTTCATCTTGAGTTGCATTTTTATCTACTTCCAGTATCTTATAGTAGTCTTTATATTCCATGCACATCACCTACTTTCTATTTATAAACCGTTTGTCTTTGACTATCTTTGACCTTAATTTATTATATACAATTTTTGCTAGCTTTTCAATAGTTTTTTAAACCTTGTTTAAATTTTTTCAAAAAAAATAATGGAGCTTTCGCTCCATTATTTTATATACTTATCTATTATATTTATCACTTCGTCAATTTTTTCTTTGCCTTTGTCTTCGCCCTCTAGTATGGCTGATGCCACGCAAGTTCTGATATGCCCATTTAATACATCTATGTTTGCTTTTTTTAAAAGGGCAATAGTAGATAGTATCTGAGTGGATATATCAACGCAATATCTATCATACTCTATCATCTTAATTATTCCGTCAATCTGTCCTCTGGCTGTCTTTAGCTTTCTTAAAGCTACCTCTTTTTCTGCATTCATTTAGCATCACCTATTTTATATTTACTACATCGTATCCAGCTTCTTCGACTGCTCCTTTTAATTTTTCATCATCAAGGTTGTTTCCTTTAACTACTGCATTTTTTTCTTCTAGGCTTACCTTCACTTCTTCTACTCCGTCTACTTCTTTTAGTGCATTTGTTACTGCTTTTACACAATGCTCACATGACATTCCTTCAATTGATATTATTTTTTCCATTTTCATTCTCCTTTCATTATTTAAAATTTCTTAATCTTAAAGAATTGCTTACTACTGATACTGAGCTAAATGCCATTGCTGCTCCTGCTATCATTGGATTTAAGTATCCCAATGCAGCAAATGGAATGCCTATTGTGTTATAGAAAAATGCCCAAAACAGATTTTGCTTGATAGTCCTCATAGTTTTGTGGCTAAGTCTAATAGCTGTAACTACTCCATTTAAATCTCCTTTTATTAAAGTGATATCTGATGCTTCGATTGCAATGTCTGTGCCTGTGCCTATAGCAAAACCTACATCTGCACTTGCTAAAGCTGGAGCGTCGTTTATTCCATCTCCTACCATGCCGACTATTTTCCCTTCTTTTTTTAAGCTACTTACTATCTTTTCTTTGTTTTCCGGCAATACTTCAGCAAATACATTTTCAATTGACACTTCTCTAGCTATAGCTTTTGCTGTCCTTTCATTGTCGCCAGTTATCATGTAGATTTCAAGTCCCATTTCTTTCATCTTTTTAATTGCTTCATAAGAGCTTTCTTTGATCTTGTCTGCAATTCCTATGATTCCATTTATTTTATTGTCTATTGAAACTATTATTACAGTTTGTCCTCTGTCCTCAAGTTTTTTAATATTATCTTCTATATTGTCATCTATTTCTATCAAATTTTCTTTTATCAAAGCCCTATTCCCAATAGCAACTTTCTTTCCGTCATAGATTGCTTTTATACCTTTTCCGGGAATCGCATTAAATTCTTTTGTTTCATTGAATTCAATCCCTTTTGATTTTGCATAATTTACTACTGCCTCTCCCAAAGGATGTTCTGATGTGTTTTCAACAGCAGCAGCAATTTCAATCAACTGGTTTTCATCAATATCTGTTAAACTCTCTACATATACCACCTCAGGTGAACCCTTTGTGATTGTCCCTGTCTTATCTAAAACTATTGTAGTCAATTTATGAGCAAGTTCAAGATGCTCTCCTGATTTTATCAGTATTCCATGCTCTGCACCTTTGCCTGTGCCTACCATTATTGCGGTTGGTGTTGCTAAACCAAGTGCACAAGGACATGCTATGACCAGAACACTTACTGCATTTATGAGTCCTGTATTAAAGCTATCTAATCTTGAAAAAACTATAAATGTTAATAATGCAATTCCCAAAACCACTGGTACAAATATGCCTGATATCTTATCTGCTAATCTCTGTACTGGCGCTTTAGAGCCTTGGGCGTCTTCAACCATGCTTATGATTTGAGAGAGCATAGTATCTTTTCCCACTTTGGTAGCTTTGTATTTGAAGCTCCCTGTTTTATTAATCGTAGCTCCTATTACAGTATCTCCCTCTTTCTTCTCCACAGGAATACTCTCTCCAGTTAGCATTGATTCATCAACTGCAGATGTTCCTTCAATTACAATTCCATCAACAGGCAAGCTCTCTCCCGGTCTTACAACGATAATATCTCCTACATTGATACCGTCTATTGAAATATCCATTTCTTTTCCATCTCGAAAAACTCTAGCTGTCTTTGGTCTTAACTCCATAAGCTTTTTAATCGCATCAGAAGTTTTGCCTTTTGCGATAGCTTCAAATAATTTACCCAAGAGTATCAATGTAATGATGACTGAAGAAGCCTCAAAATAGTACTCATGGACGCCTATTGCTAAATTGTATACACTATAAAAGTACGCTGCTGAAGTTCCAAGAGCAATCAGCACATCCATGTTAGCAGCTTTTCCTCTTAAAGAATGATATGCCCCCTTATAAAATCTTGAACCAATGATAAACTGAACTGGAGTTGCTAAAAGCATTTGAAAATATCCATTTGTCAGTATGTTCATTCTTCCTGCCATGTGAAAAAACATTGCAATCAATAGCGGTAATGAAAGTATTGCTGAAATTATAAAAGATCTCCTCAATGATTTTATTTCTTTCTCTCTTAATAATTTCGCTTTTTCTTTGTCTTCCTCTGACAAAATTTCAGCTTTATACCCAGCTTTCTCCACTGCTTGTACAAGAATTTGTTCATTCACTACTTTGGGATTATAAAAAACTAATGCTTTGTTTGATGATAAATTTACACTTGCTTTTTCTACTCCTTCTAATTTATTTAAAGCCTTCTCTACTCTGTTAGAGCAAGCAGCACAGGTCATACCCTCTATTAAAAGAGTCTTTTTTTGAATATTATTTATATTTTCTGCCACTTTATCACTCTCCTTATCTCCCCCACCGGGTATTGGTGTATTTAATATATCATTTCCCAGTAAAACAGTCAACTATATTTTCCGTCATTTAATTAACATTTCACTTGATTTTTTCAGTTATATATATTATCATATAAAAGTAAATGATAATCATTATCAAATCGATAGGGGGATTTAATTTGGTTCTAGCTGAAGTAAAACAAAATAACAAATGCAAAATTAAAAATATAACCAAAGGCCAAATGGCTTCTAAAAGATTATATGAGCTAGGTTTAAATACTGGAGCAGAGGTGAAAGTTGAGAAAAATGATTTTGGTCCTATAATTTTAAGAGTTTATGGAAATAAATTAGCTTTAGGCAGGGCTCTAGCTGAACAAATTGAAGTAGAAGAAATAAATAACTAAAGGAGACTATAATAATATGCACACAATAGCACTTGTTGGAAATCCAAACAGTGGTAAAACTACATTGTTTAACGCAATCACCGGTTCTAACCAACATGTAGGAAATTGGCCTGGTGTTACTGTTGAAAAAAAAGAGGGTTTCTTTACATATAACAAAGAAAAATATACATTGGTAGACTTACCCGGTACATATACTCTGGGGGCTTTTTCTGAAGATGAAATTGTTGCCAGAGATTTTGTATTAAAAGGTAATCCAGATGTTGTAATAAATGTAATAGATGCAACAAATATCAAAAGAAATTTATATTTAACAATCCAGCTTTTGGAGATGGGCGCAAATGTCGTGCTGGCTTTAAATATGATAGACGAAGCTAACACGAAAAAAATAAACATAGATAAAAAAAGACTATCAGAAAGATTAAATGTGCCTATAGTTGAGACTAGCGCTGCTAAAAAAATCGGCGTGGATGAATTGTTGAAAGTTACGGTCGAAAACATAGGAAGAAATGTTAGCCCTCTTGAAATATCTTATGGTAAAGATATCGACGAAGAGATAACAAAGATAATTAAATTGCTTGAAAATAAAGATTTTCTTTATCCTAAGAGATGGATGGCTATAAAAATACTAGAAAATGATAGAGATATTATTTCTCTTGTTTCAAGCGATAGTGAGATAAAAGAATATATTGATAATTTAATAAAAGAGAATAAGATTTATGAATTGGATATTGTCGATAAAAGATATGACTACATAAAAACAATAACTAAAGATTTAATTGAAGAACCAGAAAATGTACTAACTACCACAGATAAAATAGATAAAATCCTTACCAATTATATATTCGGCTTACCAATATTTGCATTGATAATGATCATAGTGTTTCAGCTGACATTTAAAATTGGTCAAGATTTTTTAGGTGGGTATGTTGAATCGTTCATTGAATTCATAGCAGGATTTATTGAAAGTTTACTCATCAGCATAAACGCTAATGAATTGTTGATATCCTTTATCTCAGAAGGGTTCTTTGGTGGTGTTGGTGCAGTTTTAGTATTTGTTCCATTGATAATAGTTCTATATTTCTTTTTAGCTATATTAGAAGATACAGGATATATGGCTAGAGCTGCTTATGTAATGGACTCATTGATGAGAAAAGTTGGTCTTCAGGGTAAATCTTTTATATCTATGATAGTTGGCTTTGGATGTAATGTTCCGGGAATTATGAGTACTAGAACTTTAGATAATAAAAAAGATAGAATGATTGCTATATTAATAAATCCATTTATGTCCTGTGGTGCAAGACTACCAGTTTATATGGTTTTTATAGCCGCATTTTTCCCTAGATATGGTGGTTTAGTCTTGTTTTCAATCTATGCTTTAGGGATAGCTATAGCATTTATAATGGCTAAATTATTTAGCAAGACATTATTTAAGGGAGAAGAAACCCACTTTATTATGGAACTTCCTCCTTATAGATTGCCTTCAATGAATAGTGTATTTAGAGATATGTGGGAAAAAGTATGGGGATTCTTAAAAAGAGCTGGAACTGTTATATTTTTAGTAGTTACAATTCTTTGGGTTCTTTCTATGCTGCCTGCTGGTGTTGAGCCTTATTCAAAAGAAAGTCTATTAGGCCGAATAGGATCTTTCTTTGCCCCAATGTTTACTCCAGCTGGATTTGGAAATTGGCAAGCATCTGTAAGTCTTTTTGCAGGAATAGCTGCAAAAGAAGCTATAGTTGGTACATTAGGTATGCTTTATTCTCCTATGGATCTTACTGAGGCTTTGAGAATGAACTTCTCAACTCTTTCTGCTGTTTCTTATATGGTTATGGTACTTTTATATACCCCTTGCGCTGCTACAATAGCCACAGTAAAGAGAGAGACAAATTCAAATGGATGGGCATTGTTTATGGCAGTGTATACATTTTTATTGGGATATATCATGGCAGTATTGGTTTATCAAATAGGTAGTCTATTTATTTAATTGGAGGAAGACATGTTAAAAGAATGTTTAAAATTAATTTCAGAAGGGTCTGTTAAATCAACTAAAGATATTGCTAATAAATTAAATATTAGCGAAATGGAAGCTAATCAATTTATAGAGCAGCTTAAACAAATGGATTATCTAAAAAAAGATGGAAGTGAATTTTCTTGTGGTGGCAAATGTTTTGGTTGCAATTTAGCCAATTGTCCAACTAATAGTTTTATGACTTTTAGTCTATCAGAGAAGGGAAAATTTTATTTAAAAAAATTATAAAATATTTTTATTTTTTGTGTTTAAAATATTTTTTCTGGGTATAATATAGACAAATCATTATACAATAAATCGTTACTAAATTAAAGTAATGATTTATATAATGGTTAATAGGACTTTGACAACTGTATCCAACAAAGTATTAAGTTTCTAGTTTAGTTAATTTAATTAAAATTAGTTGCTTTTTAAAAAAGTTACACTGATGATTGGTTAAGAGTATTTTAAGTTTAAATGATTTAAAATTGATGTTGATCTAAAGAAGTGTAAAAGGAAGTAAATTTTGTAGTTAACTTTGTAACCTAATTAAAACCTAGATTACGAGGATTAAGTAAGTAAGGAAAGAAAATTTAATAACTTATTAAGTTAAAAGATTAGAGTTTAATCCGCTTTAACTTAAATTAAGGAGTGCTTGTAAAAATTAAAGAAAATGTGATAGAACCAAAAACAGAACGTTGGAGCAGTTGTTCAAAGTCTTATTTAAATTGAGGGGCTTTTCTAAGATGAAAATTAGAATAGTCCTTCTTATTTTTTTTGTTTATTTTTTAAAGTTGTATTTTACTAGCCTGGATACTATAATATAGTTAATATATATAAAGGAGATGCATTATGGAAAAAGTAGATTGGCTGGTAAAAGAAAACCTTACCATGCTTGCGGATTTTTATGAATTTACCATGGCTAACGGATATCTAGAAAACAATATGGAAGACAAAATAGCTTATTTTGATATGTTTTTTAGAAGCATTCCAGATGATGGTGGCTTTGCTATAATGGCTGGTGTTGAACAGCTTTTAGATTATCTAAAAAACTTAAAGTTTAGCGATGAGGATATAAGCTATTTTAAAAGCACAGGAATTTTCGGAGAGAAATTTATCAATTACTTGAAAAATTTCAAATTCACTTGCGATGTATGGGCTATACCTGAAGGTACTCCCATATTCCCTAATGAACCAATAGTAACTGTTAGAGGCCCTGTTGTGCAAGCACAGCTAATTGAGACTATGGTTCTTTTAACTATAAACCATCAATCATTAATTGCAACAAAAGCAAATAGAATTGTACGAGCTGCTAATGGAAAACCTGTAATAGAATTTGGCTCTAGGAGAGCTCAAGGATATGGTGGTGCTATATTAGGAGCAAGAGCTGCCTATATAGGTGGATGTATAGGTACGGCAAATACAATCGTAGATAGGGATTTTAATATACCTGCATTAGGAACTATGGCTCATAGTTGGGTTCAATTGTTTCCCACAGAATTGGAAGCTTTTAAGGCTTATGCGAGAGTTTACCCAGATAATTGTACACTATTGGTAGATACCTATGATACTCTTTCACAAGGAGTTCCAAATGCAATAAGAACCTTCAATGAAGAAGTTTTGCCAAGAGGATTTAGACCAAAGGGGATAAGAATTGACAGTGGAGATATTGCATATCTATCCAAAGAAGCTAGGAGAATGTTGGATGAAGCTGGTTTTAACGATGTTAAAATAATGGCGTCTTCTAGTCTAGATGAATTTGTAATTAAGGATTTGCTTAATCAAGGTGCGAAAATTGATATGTTCGGTGTAGGAGAAAGACTCATAACAGCTCAATCCGAGCCTATATTTGGCGGCGTGTATAAATTGGTTGCTGTTGAAGAAAACGGAGAAATAGTTCCTAAAATTAAAATAAGCAACAATGTAAATAAGATAACTACTCCTGGCTTTAAACAAGTTTACAGATTTTATGACAAGAAAAACAACAAAGCTATGGCAGATGTAATAACTCTACATGATGAAAAAATCCCTGAAGATAAGCCTTATGAAATTTTCCATCCTCTATTTACTTGGAAGAGAAAGACATTAAATGACTTTTATGTAAGGCCACTTTTAGTGCAAATTTATGATAAGGGCAAATGCGTATACGATAGCCCAAATATACATGATATTAGAAAATATTGCTTTGACCAATTAGATACTCTGTGGGATGAAGTTAAGAGATTTGAAAGACCTCATGAGTACTTTGTAGATCTTTCTGAAGCACTTTGGAAAGTGAAATATGAGCTTCTCAAAAAACATAAATAACTTGCCAATTTGGCAAGTTATTTTGGTTCTATAATAAATGTTGGGGTGTAAATAAAATGCATCCCAATTTATCCTTTTTTGCAAAAAATAAAAGCACTTGTGAAATAAATCTGCTAAAATGTAGGTACCCAAATTAACTACACATAGAAAGGAGATTTATTCACAAGTGCAATACTATTTTATCAATAATTTACTAAATTTAAAAGATGTAATTATAAATAAAATTTCTAACGAGGATAATTCTATTAAAATCTATATCTCTACTAAACCTAAAGAGCATATTTGCCCTGCTTGCTCTTCTAAAACTTCTAGAGTCCATGACTACAGAGAACAAATTATTAAGGATTTACCTATTCATAATAAAAATGTTTATCTCGTTCTTAAAAAACGTAGATATGTTTGCCCACATTGTAATAAAAGGTTTTATGAAACTTATGACTTCCTTCCTCGATATTATCGTATGACTAATAGATTAGCATTCTTTATCTGCCAACAACTTACTAAATTAATTAATATGACTTCTGTTGCTAAAATTGCTAATGTTTCTGTATCTACTGTAATGCGTATCTTTGAA
>NZ_JBSQIL010000053.1:0-12004 GCF_055108775.1 Soehngenia sp.
GCCACACAATTTATTGTGTGTTCAATGGGGGATTGGGGATACTCCCCAACAAGCAAAAATGCAAGGTGTGTACCACCTTGCCCTGCTTGCCAAGTAAATTAAGTGCTAAATTGACTATTAGTTTCTCCAAAAGAAAATGGTATAAGTTACGAGGTAGTTATTAAATGTGGCAAATAAAGTTAGCTCTTATAAATAAATTATTAATCATAAGGAAAATCTGGTTATATACGGATACTAACAATCTTTAAATAGAGACACAGGGATAGATTTTTTTCTAAATAAACATAGAATAAATGGCTTTTTATCTTTTTAAAGGTCTCACCCAGTCAAAATAATTGAACATTGGATCCTTATATTAGGTTCTTTTTTTATTTTAATATTTCGAAACTAATGTTGACAATGAATGAGTGGAATGATAAATTAGTCTTGTAAACGAATAGTAAATGTAGCGGACTAATATTTTGGAGAATATTCATACAAATAAATTAAATGAAGTTTGAAAAAGGTAAGTCTCTACAGAAGAATAGAGTTGTTTCCAATTGGGAACACAAAACTAAATAGGGAGGTAAAGTATTATGAAGCGTTTGTCAATAGAGGAACAAACATCTATGTTAATAAGTAGTTGGAGAGCAATTGATGAGTTATATGTTCAGTATGCAAAATCGGTAGGCCTTACACATATCTAGGGTTGATAGTTTTAGAAACTATCTACAATATGCCGAAAGTTTGCACACAAAAAGAAATTTGTGAAAAAACTAATTTACCTAAGCAGACTGTAAATGTAATTATTCGGACATTCTGGGAACAAGGCTTTTTAGAGTTACATGAAATTCATTCGGATCGGAGAAATAAAGAAATTAGATTTAGCAAATCAGGGGAAAAATTTGGAGACAGAGTAATTGGGGAATTATTGAAAGTGGAGAAAAAGGTAATGGAACAACTTACTTATGAACAACGTCAGGACATGATAGACCTTATGAAAAAAGCAGAATTAAGTTTTAAGGAAATAATTCAAAAGAACACCCTTTGATTGATTATTGAAGAAAATCGAAAAAACTAAACCGGAATCATAATATTTAATAATTTTTATATTTTGGATAATTTATAATGAAAAAAACTAATTTTAATAGCAGTATATAGCAGTATAGATTTATATAAAGAATAATGATCCGAATTGTTGTAGGTTCTCTCTATTCTATTTTACTGATTTTTATTATGCCTAAATTTATTAAGAATTATTTCCATGCTTTTAAAGTTAGTTTTATAAAAACTCAATCAGGTGAAATCATCAGTATAGGATCAAAATATGAGAAACCAATCAATCATAAAGAATGAGAACATAAAAAGCTTATCGATCAGATAATGAAACTTTCTGATGTTGTTGAATAATTACATTGAGTTGTAAGGTAACGTACTCCTTAATATTATATATGTTCTTGATGAGGTGATAATGAAAAAGCTTATAATATTTATGAAACACAGAGCAACAGTTTTTGCTTTATCAATGATCATTCAAATATCAATAATAATTATACTCACTCTATATTTTAGTAAATTCATTTCATCTTTTTATATCATAATGAGGCTTATTAGTTTGATTCTTGTATTGAGGATAATAAACAGCACAAGTAATCTGTCATTTAAGATCGCGTGGATTATACCAATATTACTATTTCCAATTTATAGTGGTTTGTTCTACTGCTTAATTGGAAGCAATAGCTTATCTAAGAAGGAAAAAAAACTATCCAAAGTATTGGAGAAAAAGTTTTTGCTAGTAATATACAAAATTTTGATGTGATACAAATACTAAAAGATAAAGATGCATATGCTGCAACTCAATCAAACTATATATATAAGCACTCTTTTTGTCCCCCTTACACGAATACAATTTCAACATACTATGCCCTTGGAGAATCGTTTTTCGAAGCGTTAAAAGAGGATTTGTCAAAAGCAGAAAAATATATTTTTATTGAATATTTTATTATAAATAGAGGTAGAATGTGGGATGAAATCTTAGAGATTCTTGTAGAACGAATTGAAAAAGGGGTCAAAGTTAGATTAATTTTTGACGATTTTGGTTGTCTTTTTCGATTGTCGAATAAGTATATTAAGGAGCTTGAAATAATAGGAATTCAAATTGCAATATTTAATCCTTTAAAGCCTGTAATGTCATTAAAATATAATGCGAGGAATCATCGGAAAATTACGGTTGTGGATGGTAAAGTTGGATATACCGGGGGATGCAATATTGGAGATGAATACATTAATGAGTATGAGCGGTTTGGGCATTGGAAAGATAGCGCGATTCGTTTAGAAGGAGATGCTGTTTGGAGTTTAACCGTTATGTTTTTATCTCTGTGGGAATTTTTGGTTGGGGTTGAAGAAGACTACACTGCCTACAGGCCTAAATATTATAAAGAAAATGTTTTGCAGAAAACTATAAGCATTGTGCAGCCATTCACAGATGAGATATTGGATAATGAACATGTAGGTGTAAGCGTATATTTAAATATGATTTATAAATCCCAAAAATATATCTATATAAAAACACCATATCTTATTGTTGATAATGAAATATTTTCAGCATTATCAATTGCAGCGAAATCAGGAATTGATGTGAGGATTATTACTCCTGGAATTCCTGACAAAGCAATTGTTCATACAACTACCCGTTCTTATTATAAAAAATTTCTTGAAAGTGGAGTTAAAATTTATGAATACACTCCTGGATTTATGCATGAAAAAGTAATTGTTGTAGATGATAGGTATACTGTTATTGGAACTATTAATTTAGATTATAGAAGTTTATACCTACATTCTGAATGTGGAGTATGGCTCTATAATACCGAGAGTATTCAAATAATGAAAGATGATTTTATAAATTTACTTTCTACTTGTACAGAAATTGAGCTTAAGGACTGTATTAATGTTCCATGGCAAGTGAAAGTTACACGTGCTTTTTTACGTCTTTTTGCCCATCTTATGTAGAAGGGTGATAATAATGAAAACTAATTTTGAGAAGGAGAATTTATTCAATATGAATATACTTGTTACTTTGGATTCTAACTATTTAAAACCATTAAAAATCATGCTTAAGTCTCTATTTTTCAATAATCAAAATGAAAGATTTACAATATTTCTACTGCATTCAAGTATTAATGATGAAGAAATAGCTAATCTGAAAAACTATATTAAAAATAATAGAAGTCAACTAAAAGTATTAAATATTGATAACAGCTACTTTTCAAATGCTCCTTCCCATCTATACTATACTAAAGAAATGTACTACAGGCTACTTGCATTCAAATTATTACCAAATAATATTGATCGAATATTGTATTTGGATCCTGATATTTTAGTAATCAACCCGATAGCAGATTTATACAACGTTGATTTAGAGGGGTATTTGTATGCCGCTGCTTCTCATGATTTTATAGGTTTTAAAGAAATAAATAGAGTTCGGTTTTATTCATATGAAATTGATGCCTACTATAATTCAGGAGTGCTTTTAATGAATCTAGAGCTACAAAGGCAATGTATTGATGAAAATTCTATTTTCAAATTTGTAGAATTGAATCATAAGTACTTAGTATTACCAGATCAAGATGTTTTTAATGCACTGTATTCAAAACAGATTAAAAGGTTAGATGAAAAATTATATAACTATGATGTAATCTATTTTAATTATTATAAAATGGTTAGTAAAAACGAGTGGGATATGGAACATGTTATTAGAAATACAGTAATACTACATTTTTGTGGAAAGAAAAAGCCATGGAACAAAGGATATAACGGAAAGTTTCACGCATTATATAAGCATTATGAAAAACTAACGTTTAATATGAACTCTACAGCAGAAATTAGTTGATTTATAGATTGCCAATGATAAGGTGTTTATGTCTATGTGACTGGAGAGTATTATTTTTCAAATTACTACTACATGATAGAAATAGTTTAACCTAAAAAGAGGTGAAACTATAGCGGTATTTGTCAATCTATATGTTTATCCATCCCTATTTATTCAACTGCCAAAATTGTACCGGGTGCATATTGGAAATTTCGGAAAAACAGCTTGCTTTGTAATCGATTAAAGAAAGATTTGGGTAGAATCTTTGATTCAAGTAGAGACTAAAGAAAATCACTGATTTACTGCCGCTAATGCCAATAGATAACCGGTACATTTTTGGCAATTCACAAACACCTACTCGCTACATGCATTAAAAACACCAAATTGCTAAAGCTTTATTCTGCCGAACTGCCAGATTTGTAACCGGTACCCTTATCCTTCGCCCTTCTCACCCCAACTTTCTACCAAAACCGTTCCTAACAGATTATTACTACAATATTCCAAAACTTGCTTTACTTCCATCATACCATCACCCCAATCTATAGTGTTGAAACATTGCTCATTTGCTCTTGATTCTCATACTTATAAAAAGACACAGTTGTCTCTGATGAAGGATATTCTGACTTAATTCTTTCTTCGATTGTATTACGAATGCTTTTAATCTTATACCAATTCCATAATTCATCTTTATAAAATAATTCTGTATCAATGAATAATAACCCACCTGAATATATGGTATAACAAACTTTAATTGCTATATTATAATGACTGCAAACAGATAATAATATTTCATTTATATTTTTTCTTACTTCTTGAGATGGAGATCCTAATAATAGTTGCCGTCCACTGCTAAAAATAATTTTTATTATTGAAGGAGTAAATAACAATCCGATTACGATTACTAAAATCGAATCTAAATATGGGAACATAAAATTGAATTTTGTATGATCAAATACTAAAGTAAGGCCAAATGCAATCCCAACTCCTATGCTTATAGAAATGTCTTGTAAATATTGTATAATTTCCATCTTAATCAATGAGCTTTTATTCTTGTTTCCGATTAACCAAATCCATATCATTAGTAAAATCGAAATTACCACACTAATTAATGAATATATGACAATTATCTCGCCTGGTAAATTAGAGCCACCATCTATTATTGAACTTATGCTGTTAAATATTGCAATAATGATAAAACTTAAAAGAACAATTGCCTTAAATAATTCAAGCATTGGCCTTGCTTGAGTAAGCCCATAGGGATAATCTTCACTAGGCTTTTCAGATGTAACTGTCACGACCCATATCGATATAATTGTCAATAAAGCGTTAAACATTGAAAACAAACTATCTAACAATACCGCTTGCGAGTTGGATATAAAAAATACCATAAAACCTATAGTTGAAGTTATAACCGTACCTATAGAACTTATAATAAATACTTTTCTTTCAGCGTTTATGATTTCATTTGTCATGATTCCTCCATATTATACTTTTCAGTTTCAGATTTTGCTTGAAAATAATTGCTATAACTTTGAACCCAATAATTTATTTTTAAAATAAACTACACCGTGATCTATCATTATTGATAAACCGAATACAAATATCATGACTAGTACTGTTTCTGCCATTCCTAAATCATCTCCCCAAAATACGATTCCCCACATTATGACTACCCATTGTATAAAATAGATATTAGTAACTGATTTACTAAGGTAATAAACACCATTAAAAATTGGATTACTCTTTATTTGTCTAACTAATACATTACACAGGAAAAGCCATATTACTATAAAGCCTGACATAAAAAGCATTGAGCCTATCCTTGCGTGGTAATAATCGTTAAAATGATAGTCAAAATTATTTGCTAAAAGAGCAAGCCCGACAATAAATGAAACGCCTCCAGGTATCAATGAATATAGTAGCACTTTATCTTTACTACCAGATTCGGTAAGCATTGTTCCAAAAAAATAGCCGAGTAACGGAAATGCTACCCAAGGAAACAAAGGAAAAGCAACCGTGTTTTCTATAAAGCCAGAAACTGGATTATCTCCCCAAAACAAATCAAATACAAAGTTAATTAATGGATTATTAGTATTAATACCCCATAGCATAGGTGAAATCAATGATATAACTATAGTTGTGCTCAGCACTATATATTTATTAAGTTTAAACTCTCTAACGAGAGCAAGAATTATAATAGAAAGCCCAGCCAATTGTAGTATATCTACAATAGTTAACAAAGTAATATAACTAATGTTTTCAAAACTAGAACCAATTAAGAACTCTGGAGCAAACTCATTTAAAGTATACTTTAGTAATACTGCTCTAAAAAAATTCAAGATATACCCTGCTAAAAATATCTTTAAACCTCTAAATATTGAGGCTTTCAAATCTTTTTTTGATGCGTATATAAATGATAAGCCCATAAGAAACATGAATACTGGTGCTGCTGGTGGACCTCCTAGAAATTCAACAATAACTCCAAAATGTGATTCTTTTACAGTACTGTTTGCATAAACCATTAAAACATGAACCGCTATCATAAAAATCACCGCTATGCCTCTTGCCAGGTCAACAAATTCTAATCTTTCTCTTTTAATTTTTTCCATGATTAAATCCTCCTACTTATTTTATTTGATAAATCCATCAAGTAATGTCGTTGTCAATTGTTCCGGTGCGTCCTTAAAAGTAATGTTACCATCGTGAATCTCCTTCCACGAAATAAAGATAACGCTATAAAAGATATAAAACATCCACTCTGCTTTAAGATCTTTACGAAGCTGGCCTATATCCTGCCTTCTTTTAAGTTCCTCAATAAATTTGTCTATAATCTCCTTTTCTTTGTTATCAAGATCTGCATTATCTGTATTGAAAACCTCTGAAAAAAGGAAAAATATGCGATCCCCTATAGGCATCAGAACTTCCGCTGTTTGTTTAATGAATGTCCTAATATTAGGTTCAGAAAAATTGATTTCTATTATCGCTTCATTTACTAGTTCTAACGCTCTATATGAAATTGCTGTAATAAGATCCTCTCTCGTGGAAAAATACCTATGCAATGTTGCTATCCCAATCTCTGCATACTGTGCAATTTCATTCAGAGAAGCATTAGGTTTTTCAGCTAAACATTGAGTTGCGTGTTCTAATATTTTCTTTCGTTTTTCATCTTTATATGCTGTTTTTGACATCGAATCTAACCCTCTTTCATCAAATATTTAAGATCATGCGATGAACTAAATCATGTTTACTATCATTTGCATCATCAAAATAGAAACCTAATCGTTCATAAAGTTTAATTGCACCAATATTATCCTTCTCTACTACTAGGGAAACTTGATTATTCTTTAAGTCTTTCGCTTTCTCTTTTGAAAAATTTAAAAGTTCTGCTCCAAGACCCTTCCCTCTAGCTTTTTCTGAAGTAGTTTTTAAAATGTTGTCTATTTGGTCTACTTGCCCAAAGATACTTTAAAATACCTTTTGCAGTTACTCTTGATCCAACTCCATAGTAACGCTCAATCATCCCACGGCCCGCTGCGACAAGCATTTCAAATGCAAACTCAAAATCACTTGGTGTTGCTTCCGGTGTTTGTCAACATAGTTGTCAGTAAAACCTAAAAATTTATGATGATATTTCTTCAATAATTTCTACACTTTCGTCATTCTCGGGGTTTAACCATACGCGTTCTTCTAAATCCCAATTTCGTGTATTTCTTGACCACCTATGAGGGTTTTTAAGTTTTGCTGCTTCATACACGGCTTTTCGATTCGCTAATACTGTTGATCCAAGACCATTATGTCTTTGTTCTGGGGTCAGGAAATTAAGCCCACTGTGACGATGCTCTTTGTTGTACCAGCGTGCGAATTTCAGTACCCATGTTCTTGCGTCTTCAATCGTCGCAAGGCCCTTACGTGGGTATCCAGGGCGATATTTAAGTGTTTTAAAAATTGCTTCAGCATACGCATTGTCGTTACTTACTCTTGGCCTGCTATTGGATGGCATCACACCTAACATAATCAAAGTCTCGAGTAATGTTGCGCCCTTCATCGGGCTACCGTTGTCGCTGTGTAGAACGAGTGGTTTCATATCTTTTGTACGATGTTCACTCATAATCGCTCTGCGAACTAACTTGCTGGCATATTCTGCGGATTCTTTTTCGAAGACTTCCCAAGCGATAATTTTCCTGCTATAGAGGTCTAGAATTAAATATAAATAGTGATATTTTCCTTTGATTCCTGCGGGTAAATACGTAATATCCCACATCCAAACTTGATTGGGGCCATCGGCATAATGCGTTGAAATGGCTCGTTTTACAGGTGCTTTTGAAAGGCCCCTATGATGCTGCATGTTGTATTCTTTAAGCACTTTGTACATCGTGGATTCCGATGCGATGTATTCGCCTTTGTCAGCCAATGCTGGCACAATTTGACTTGGTGGTAAACTTTTATATTCAGGGCTGTTAACAACTTCTATGATGCGCTCTTTTTCTTCTCTTGTTAGTTTATTACTTGGTTCAGGCCTTATGGCATAAGGCCGTTGATCTTCATAAGGTGTATTTTTACTTCGCCATCTAAAGAGCGTTCTATGACTGATATTTAGGACTTCACAAGCTTTGAATTCTCTAGCTCCACTTTTTACTGCTTCGTCTATCAGGCTGATTGCTAGAACTCTATCTTCACGAGAAATTAATCTTCCTCGCTGTCCCCCCAGATGGCTTGGGCCTTTTTTCTAAGCACGATTAGCGCTGCGGTTTCAGCAAGAGCTGCTTCTTTACGTTTAAGTTCATTTTGAAGTTTTTTTATTTCTTTGTCTTTTTCTTTGCTTTCTTTGTTTAATCGAAATGCTTCTTCTGCAACGCCTCCATTGGCCTGCATACAAGCGTCTCTCCATGATTCAACTTGTTCTACATAAAGGCCTTTTTGGCGACAATACTCTGATAGCTCTGCAGCATTAAGTGAAGCTGTTTCTACCACGATCATGAACTTGTCGTGAGTACTCCATTTCTCACTTTGTGCCTCTCCATCAGTAATTACAATGCCTTTGGCTTTTGCTTCTCGTTTCCACTTAAAAAGTGTTTGCTCGGCTATACCATTTTCTTTTGATAAGATGCTTACAGATTTATTCTGTGGTGGCATCATTTGTTTTACAATACTCAGTTTAAATTCTTCACTATATTTAGCCATTAGGGCCTCCTGATATTTAGTCGTTCACACTACTATATACGTTTTTTGGCCTTCTGACAATTAGCTTAACACATAGGGCTTCTCTCATAACGTAGCTATTAATTTTTACCTCCTACCGGATTAATATAAAAACATTAGTAATTACTGATAATATGATAGCACATTCTATCATATGAATCAATAGCCTATCATTTAAAATGATTGAGTTCGAATAGGGTTACGCGTTAATTGTCCGATATCGGGATCCCTCAAGTTATTTGACGCAAGTCACAGTTGGATGTATAATATGAATACATTCATGAATATGTTCATTTTGTGTTTATCTTTTACGATTTTTACTATATTCATTCAGGAAAGAAGGGATCTCTATGATTAAAACTCTATTACTCAAACTTATGCTTTTTATTTTCAGCGGTGGCTCACTTTTCACTAAAAAAGAAAAAGTTGAACTACCTGTTAATGCTAAATGGTATGATGACTATTATACTTTTGAGTACATTGATGATAATACCATTGCCATTGGTGAACCTAGGTACTATCAGAAAAACTATTATTATCTAATCCTTGGCACCACAAAAGCTATTTTGTTTGATTCTGGAACAGGATACCATAACATTAAGCCTCTTATCAGAAGCCTTACAAAATTACCTGTTGTCTCAATACCAAGTCATTTCCACTTTGATCATATTGGACAAATCAATGATTTCGAAGAAACCGTACTGTGTACTGTTCACCTAGAAAATCAAAGTTTATCCGGAGACAACTGCTTGATTCCTACCGATGATTCGTTCTTAGGTACTGCCGAAGGTAAATCTCGTCCCATGATTCATTATGATGATGTAGTGGAACCAGAAGCTTCATTAGATCTGGGCAACCGTACTATTAGAATTATCTCAGCCCCAGGCCACGCTAAAAACTCTATTGCGTTATACGATGATGACTGTAAGCAACTGTTTATCGGCGACTATATGATGCCCGGTATTCTGGCAGTCAATAAGTTGCTGATTCCTGACAGTAGCTTTGATGACACTATTAAAACTGCCAACTATTTAGCTGAAACTGTTCATGCAAGTACGGTCATTTACTGTTCTCATGCCCTTGATTACACCCTCCCTGTATTACATTACAGTGATATAGGTGACCTTGCAGACTTCTTAAATAAGAACAGCTTTAAAAAAGGCAAACTGCCTAAGTTCAAAAAGATCAATAACAAAATGAAAATCCTATATTAATTTGCCCGACTTAGTAGCATACTGGAGGTATTATATGACATCTAAACGAGCAGAAAAGAAAAAATACTTTACACAGAAAATTCTTGCAGCAGCACATGAACTTTTCATTGAGGCAGGTTACAAAAATACGACAATCGAAGCCATAGCAGAAAGAGCCGGAGTAGGGAGAGGTACTGCCTATCTTTATTTCAAATCAAAATCTGAGCTCTATAGAATTACGATGGAAGAGACTTTACAACTTAAAAAGCTTCTTATACAATTAAGTGTCAACAACTACAAAGGAACACTTATTGAAACACTCCATTACTTTTTGGAATTATACATTGATGCGGTTTATTCATTGAACAAGGAGATGATGAATGAAATTATCCTATCATCTTTTGATGAAATTACAGATACTACTTCCTTTGTGTATAAATTTTATGACGGATATGACACTCTGCTCAAAGCTCAGATAGTTGATATCACAGATTGTTTCAAATTAAAGAACGAACTCAAAAAGTCATTTGATTCCGAGATATTTTCCCAACTGTTCCTCAAAATTCTTATTGAGATACTGGTTTTATATATAGTTTCAGATAACTATCCAAAAGAGACGGCTTCTGAGCATGCTAATAAACAGATGACATTCATGGTTTCCCCTTATTTACTATAAACATAAACAACAAGTAATTGTACAAGCAAAAATAAACCGCCTGAATTTTTCAGGTGGTTGTTTACTTGAAATGTAACTTCGAAATGATTGTGAGCGTCAAAGTGTGTCATGAAGTACTTTTTTTTAGAAAGAAATCCGTTAACGTCTAATCATGCTTTTTCTCTTATCTTTCGTCCTTATAAGGCTCAGTTCCTTGATCACTCTTGTGACTTAGGACTTCTTATTTATCCTACAAAACTTTCCCTTGCTTGTGACGGTATTCCATTTAAAACAGTAGCATTTGCTAGAAGTAAACGTATCTGTAAATGTCGTGAACAAGGCATTATTGATTGTAATTGCAAAAGATACTTCCCACAATCTGATACAAATGCTAGTTGAGATTCCTCTAGTGACTGTTACTTTAAGGGCTATCATTTATTCATGTTTGTTGCATCTGATTCCTTCAATGCTTTACATGTCTTCCCTATGTTAGAACGGGCTTTTAGATATGATATGCTTTTTTTTATATAACTTTTTTTTATGAAGTCATACCTTCTCAAGTTTAATATTAAAAATTACTTCTTGATTCAGTTTTTGGATGCTATTTCTGTTTAGGACTACTGTAAACGCATTGGTATTAAACCTTTTAATGACCTCAAAAAGAAAAACAATGAAAACTATAAATACAAAGATCCCTTTACTATTGACTTTGATGGTGTACCCCGTTGTCATTTGGGCTTACGTATGCATATGATAGTATTGACTATAAGAAAAATCGTTGCAAGTTTAGGTGTCCTAAATCCAATCGCCAAAAGGGTTGCTTCTGCGAAATCCCTTGTACAAGCGTGAAAAACAGGAGTATAAACTAGAAGGCGCCAAGCGCCCCTTATCTAAGATATGGAACTGTCGCCTCTAAGGCATCATGATGCTTGGGAAATGCCATCAGTAGATGTATTTCAAGATTTAATTACAAAACTTCCCGATTAGTAATGGGGTAATGATAACAATAGCTATTTTAAAACATAGATGCAGCTATGTTTATTTCTCATGCAAAAAATTACATTTACACTCTGGTCAGTATTATTCAAATTGCAATCTACAGAGGAAATA
>NZ_JBSQIL010000054.1:0-11734 GCF_055108775.1 Soehngenia sp.
CATAGACTTATACAGGATAGCATTGATTATCGCTGATAAGATGACCTATGAAGAAAAAATACTTGATATATTTAATGAATATGGCATTCATATTGCATTGAGTAAATCTGAAAAAATCACAAATATTCCATTTATACGAACTTTAATTTCGTTTCTAAAATTGAAAACATACAGATTTAATAAGGATTTGTTAAAAGAAATTGCATCAAGCCCATATATAGATCTAGAAAGTAGAGAAGGCATTTTATATATATTAAACAATTTTTACAAAGGAATTGATACGACCAATTATTTAAATAATTTATCTAATGAAGATGCGAAGATTAGAGAAATAAGCAAGTCTTTTATTGAATTTGATGAAAAGGTAAGCGAAAGATTGTCTCTTTTTGAATCAGAAGCTAAATTCGAGGAGTTTAAGGATGAACTTATCAAAATAATTAATGATCTTAAGTTAAAGGAAAGAATTATAGATTTATACAACAGCAATGTCATATCATTTGATTTGATGACAAGAGATTTAAAAGCCTTATTCGAATTTGAAAATATCTTAAATAATATCGCTAAGTCTTATGCGTACTATAATAGGGATATTAGCTACAATGAGTTTATATTAACACTTGATTTCTATCTAAGAGAAAAAACTGTCATATTAAATAATAAGCTAAGTTATGGGGTGAAAGTATTAACTACTGAAGTGATTAGAGGCACGACGTATGATTATGTATTTTTTATGGGTTTAAATGAAGGTATAATCCCTAGTATAATAAATAATACTGGGATATATTCTAACAGGGAGAGGGATTTATTAAATAATTCAAAAACAAATAGAAATCGATACGAGATGGATAAAGAAAAAATAAGATTTTTATTTTCAATAGCATCAGCTAATAAAGCTTTATATTTAAGTTATAGGACAGCAAATGAAGATGGATCATATATAGCAAAATCTCAATTTCTTGATGAACTATTGTATAAGATAGGAGAAAATACATCGAAAAAGACTTTAAGATCAATGAAAAATAGGTTTGAATTCGATTCAGTATATTCTAAAAATGAAGCCTTAATGAGATATTGTATGACCCATGAAAAAGAAATCAGCCAATTATTAAGTAATATTTCAAGTAGAGAGTTAAAAAATATTATAATGGCTCGAAGTATTGAAGACAAAAGAAATGGTGAGATATACACAGAGTATGATGGGAGGGTTGATGAAAATTTAGCATACAAAATATTTGACGATGCTAAATACAGCGCTTCTAAAATAATGACATATAACAAATGTCATTTTAAATATCTTCTTGAACAAGGATTAGGTGTATATAAATGGGATGAGGACGTATTTTCTAGTATCAACCAAGGGAATATATTCCATGAAATATTAGCAAACTATTATAGAGAATTTATTCAAAATAAAACGATTTACGATGAACAAAAAATTGAATATTTAGCAGATTTAGCATTCAATAAATACGGACTAGTTCTTGAAGATATTTTAACTGATAGAACAAAAAGGATTATTCTCGATAAAATTAAAAAGTTCATTAGTGTAGACGTTGAATTTAATGAGAAAATAGATTTTAGACCATTTTTTATAGAACAATGGTTTTCAGAAGATGTTTTAGCAGAAAATGCACAGATTTATGGTCGTATTGACAGAGTTGATTTAGAGTATTCTGGCAATAAGCCAACAGGAAGGTACATAGTATATGATTACAAAATGTCTAACGCAGGGTCGTTAAGCGATATTTTAAAAGGTGATGCAATACAGGTTATCATATATTATTCTGCTGTGGAAAAATTGCTTAAATCAAAAGGGTTAAATCCTAACTGTGTTGCTCTAGTGTATTATGACATAAATAAAACAATTGAAAGAGGAAAACCTAAAATTTCAGGAGTAATTGTTGATGAAACGAGAAAAATTCTCGATATAGATCGAAAAACCAATACAGTTTTAGAAGAAAATTTAGATGTAATATTTACTCATATTAATAAAAACTTCATAGAAAATAGCATAAAAGGTATAAATAAAGGGTTATTTACACTGCCAAAGAAATGCAAATACATTAATAACTATGGTTATAAGTGCGATTTTCAAGATATCTGTCGATATAATCCTATTGTGCTAATGAATAAAAGAGAGGAAACAATATGATTGATTTAGAACAAATAATGCAAAGATACAATGTAAATGAAGAACAAGCAAAAGCATTAGATATAAACAAAAATATCGCCTTACATGCAGGAGCTGGCTCTGGAAAGACAAGAGTTTTAACTAGGAGATTTTTAAAGATATTACTCGATACAGATGCAAAAATAGATGAAATAGTAGCAATTACATTTACTAAAAAAGCTGCATTGGAGATGAAGGAGAGAATATTAGGCCTAATAAATGAATTTTTAGAAGATGAGAAAGACAATGAAATGGTATCTAAACTTAATGAGATAAAAGAAAATATGGTTCTTTCAAACATCTCAACATTTCATAGTTTCTGCGATGATATAATCAAGGAGAATTACTACCTAATTGGGATTGATCCAATGTATAAAATTATTGAAAACATTGATAGACAGGCAATTTTAAAAAAGTGTGCAGAAGAAATATTGAATTTATTCATAGAAGATGATAGATACCACAATTGTTTTGATATGTATTTTTCAAGTGTTAAAGTAAAATACGATTTAAAAACTCAAATTCTCAATGAAATTCTGAGTATATATAAAGAAATAACAACTAGAGGAGATAGCATAAAAGAAGCTATTGAATATTCAACAAATAACATTGTAAATTATTATGAGAATGATGAGAATTATAGAGATTGTCAATTAGTTATCGACTTTATATTGGAAATGGTAAACGCAGTTGATGAAAAATATCAGGAAGAAAAAAGATCATTGAATTTAATGGACTTTAATGATTTAGAAAGATATACTTTAGAGATCTTAGAAAAAAGCGAAGAAACCAGAGAAAAGTTAAAAAATAGATTCAGATACTTTTTAGTGGATGAATTTCAAGATACTAACGAAATTCAATTAAAAATATTGTTATATTTGGCTGAGGATAATGGGAAAATTGAAGATGGGAAGCTATTTGTTGTTGGTGATATTAAACAATCAATTTATCAATTCAGAGGCGCTAATTACAAGGTATTTGATCAGATTACTTCAATTATCCAACAAAATGGAGAAAGAATGAATTTGTTAAAAAACTATAGAAGTCATGATAAAATAGTAGAAATAACAAACGACATTTTTAATAGGATCATGGAAATATATGAACCTTCTGAAACTACAAACTCATTAGAAGGAGAGTCTGGGTTTATCTTTACATTTATCGATAATTCAAAAGAGGAAACAAATAATAAATTAAATATTAAAAAGTTGAGAGAAAGCAAAGTATCTTCTGAAGAACTAATGACACTGCTTGAAGAAAATGAAAGTGATAGTAGAATAAAAGAAGCCAATTTCATAGCTAATAAGGTAGCTGAATTAAACAATAAGGGCATACAATATAAAGATGTTGCAATACTACTAAGAAATAGAAATAGTTTGAAAGAGTTTGAAAACGCATTAAAAGAAAAAAACATTCCATATACTGTGCTTGGAGGAATAGGATATTATGACTCACAAGAGGTAAAGGATTTAATTAATTTGATTAAGTTTATGTATAACCAAGATGAGAAAAGATCATTTTTGGCATTGATGAGATGTCCTTTTGTTGGCTTATCTGATAATGATGTGATAGAGATATTTTCTCACATTAAAAGCACTGATGACTTAGAATTGGCGAAAGGATTGAATCCTAAAACTGATTTGTTGTTTGACTTAAAGCAAAAAGCTTCTTTTTTAAAGATACACGATTTAATTAAACTTGTTGATCATGAGCTAGACATACAAAAAATTCTTTTAATTCAAGATGATGGCTTGCAGAAATATAGAAATTATGAAAAATTTTTAGAAATAGCAATTGAATTTGATAATAAGGGGATTTATTCGCCACTTGAATTTATTGAGTATATTGATAATTTATCCAGTGAATCAGATCAGGAACCAGTGGCATTTTTGGATACTGAAAATAGCGATGCAGTTAAAATCATGACGATACATGCAGCAAAGGGACTTGAATTTGAAGCTGTTTTTATTCCAGCCCTTGATTATCAGCTTACTAAAGATAATAATGAAAACTTTATATATGATACATCCACTGTAGATAGTGCTAGATTAGGCTTGTGTTTTAAAAATTCAAAAACAGATGCAATGTTTAATGATATAGTCAATAAAAAGGCAATAGAAAATAGATATGAAGAGCTAAGAATTCTTTACGTGGGCATAACTCGTGCGATTAGGTTTTTGTCATTAAGTGGTATAGAAAAAAGGAATAATGCAAAGACAATATTTGGTGAACTAAGGAATTTACCTTTTAATAAATATGAAGAGCTAACTAAATCATTTGATAATTATGTTTACATCAGTGAAGAATCATCGCTCAATAGACAATTTAATAGCCTAAATACAACAAAAGTTCTTGATAATATTAATTTTAAAATTGATTATTATTCAAAATCTGTTGTTAGTATTTCCAAGTACATGATGTTTAAAGATTGCCCAAGAAAATATTTTTATAGATATGTTCTATATTTGGATGATAATAAATTTAATAGAGATATTATTTTAGAAAAATATGAAGATGATTTAGAAAACAATCCAAATGCAAAAGATCAGATGGATGCTATAAAGTTAGGATCATTCATACATGGAGTATTAGAGGATTTAATACTAGATAGAGAAATAGATATTGAAAAAGAAATTAAAAAATGTTTAGGTCAAATAAAAGAGACTCAAAAGACTAGGATATATAAGCTTATTGATAACTTCTTAAAAATAGAAAATAATCAAAAAATCACTAAGTCAGTAAAAACTGAGTTTGAGTTTAGAGTTAGATTATTGGAGAGCTCTTTAATACTTTATGGAATTATTGATAGGATAGATATTTATGACGAAAATGGAGAGAAGAAAATAGATATTATAGATTATAAAACAAACAGAGTGAATAGCATTGATGAAGAGGTGAAAATAATAAAAGATTATACGCCTCAGTTTGTTGCATACAAATATGCAATCAAAAAAATTTACCCTAATATTGAGATAAATCATATGTATATCTATTTATTAGATAATGGTAAAAAACTAGAAGTAAAATTTGATCATATACAAGAAAGCTATATTTTAAATGATATTGTTAATATTTTTTCTAAACTGGAAACAGAGAAAGAATATAAATTTATCACTCAAGAGAAATGTGTAGGAAAGTGTGAATATGGTTTTCTGTGTGGAGTGTAAACTCTATTGAATTATTTCATGAATTATTTCGCCTACTTATGAAATAGCTATAAACTATAATCTAAATTTTTTACAGAATTAGAAAATAGTAAAACCCTGTTCAGATATATAATTCTGAACAGGGTGCTTTAAAATTATAAAAACAGAAGTTTACAAGTTTCTTGATATGGAAGGTAGTTTAATAGCTCATTTTGTATTAACAGAGAATGGGTATATTGTTGTTAATGCTAATGCTGATTACAATATTAACAGAAAAAGAAAGAAACGAAATAATTATCTTTTGTTCATAGACCTAATATTAATTTATATTATCATATATTGTCCAAGTTTCATACCCATCTATATTGTCAATTTCCTCATTCGATATAGGTGTCTTATTATAACCACTGGTAATTAAATAATTATAATCATTCCCTTCCTTTTTATCATCTACATAAATAAATAAATTAAAATCAGATGGCCTATTTCCACCTCAATACTCATTGCCAATTTTTTGCATAAATTCTACATTATAAGGAATATTGATTCAACCAAGATTCCTTATTTGGAAGTATTTTTTTATTGTAAATAAACCTATCTATTATTATAATTAGAGATACAAAATAATAAAGAGGTGAGTTTATGGAATTTAGGAAAGCTACAATAAAAGATGTTCCTCAAATAATGAGCATAATTTATAAAGCTCAAGAAAATTTTAGAATAAAAGGAATCGATCAATGGCAAAACAATTACCCTAATGAAGAAATAATAATAGATGATATTAATAAAGGATACGGGTTTGTTTTATCGGAGAATGACTATATAATAGGATATGTTGCAATTTCTTTTGACGGAGAGGAAACATACAATAAAATATATGATGGTCAGTGGCTTAGCAATGGGGAGTATGCAGTAATCCATAGGATAGCTATAAATGAGAATTATAAAGGAAGAGGATACTCATATAAAATAATGGAAAACGTAGAAAAATATTGTAAAGACAATGGAGTATACAGCATTAAAGTTGATACACATATTAAAAATATCCCTATGCAACGAATAATGGAAAGACTAAATTATATATATTGCGGCAAAATATATTTAAAAGATGGCAGTGAAAGAATAGCATTTGAAAAATTACTTGATCATAAAGGTGATAAAAATGATTAAGATAGAAATGCTATTTGATAGAATCGAAGAGTTAATGGAAGATGGGCTTTGTATAGCATTTTCCGGTGGAGTTGATAGCACTTTGCTTTTAAAAATTGCTTCTTATATTAATAGAGATAATAAATATAAATTACATGCTGTTACTTTTCATACTAAGCTTCACCCAATGAATGATATCAATATATCAACTGATTTAGCAAATGAAATGAATGTTTCCCATGAAATAATTGAAATTGATGAATTCCAGAATGAAGAGATTCTGAATAACACAATTGACAGATGTTACAATTGCAAGAAATTTATGTTTCAAAAACTTGTAGATTTTGCTAAAGCAAATGATGTCAAAAATATAATCGATGGCACTAATTTTGATGATCTTTCAACATATAGGCCAGGGTTAAAAGCTCTTAAAGAGCTAGATATAAAAAGCCCGTTAGCAGAGCTTGGCATTGATAAGAATACTGTTAGAAAATGGGCTAATGATTTAGGCATAAAGGTTGCAAATAGACCTTCAGCACCTTGTCTTGCTACTCGCATACCATATAATACAACAATTGATTTAAATTTATTGAATAGGATTGACATTTGTGAAAATGAGATAAAAAAAATGGGGTTTGATGTAGTTAGACTTAGGGTTCATGATGAAATAGCTAGGATAGAAGTAAAAAAAGACGATATGTACAGATTGTTGGAGAATTCAGATAGAATAATAGATTTATTAAAATCTAATGGATTTACTTATATAACTATTGATATTGAAGGATTCAGATCAGGAAGCATGGATGTTAATATAAATTTTTAAGGATGTGAAAACATGGAATTAGAGGATATTTTGAAAAAAGTAAAAAAAGATGAGCTTTCTATTGAAGATGCTGTTAAAACTTTAAAAAAAATGCCATATGAAGAACTAGGATTTGCAAAACTTGATCATCATAGGAAAGTAAGAAAGGGATATGGAGAGGTCATATTATGCGAAGGAAAATCGAAAGATCATTTAATTAATATATTCAAACATTTTGCTGAAAATGATGTTGATGTCATGGGCACAAGAGCATCAAAAGAACAGTTCGAAAGTATAAAAGAAATAATAGAAAATGTAGAATATGACGATTTATCTAGAATTTTAAAACTAAAAAGGTCAAGTTACAAAAATTTAGGTAATATTGCCATTTGCACAGGGGGGACTTCAGACATACCAGTTGCTGAAGAAGCTGCACAAACTGCTGAATTTTTTGGAAGTAAAGTATTGAGAATTTATGATGTTGGAGTAGCAGGTATACATCGACTTTTATCAAAAATAGATGAGATATCAAATGCAAATTGTATTATTGCAGTAGCCGGTATGGAAGGAGCTTTGCCAGGAGTTATTGCAGGTATGGTAGATAAACCGCTAATTGCTGTTCCCACATCAGTGGGATATGGAACAAATTTTAACGGAATATCTTCACTACTTACAATGTTAAATTCCTGTGCAGAAGGAATTGCTGTGGTAAATATTGATAATGGATTTGGCGCTGGATATATTGCAAACCAAATCAATCAATTGGTGGTGAATTCAAATGGCAAATAAAGCATTATATTTTGAATGCAATTCTGGTATCAGTGGAGATATGACAGTTGCTGCACTATTGGATTTGGGATTAGATCAAGAAAAATTATTATATTATTTAAATAGCTTAAAAATAGAGGGGTTTAAGATAAATATAGAGAAAGTGCTTAAAAATTCAATATCTGCTTTGAAATTTGATGTAATTTTGAACTCAGAAGATAATATATATAAAACAAATAATATAAAAGAAATTAAGCCTGGTTATTCAGTGAAATTAAAGGCAGCCAAAAAAAAGCACAATCATAATCATGAACATAGGAATCTAAATGATATTAATAAAATCATTGACGATTCAATGCTTTCAGATAATGCTAAGAAAATAGCTAAAGGAATATTTGAAATAATAGCTAAAGCTGAGGCTAAAGCACATAATTTAGATATATATGAAGTGCATTTTCACGAAGTAGGAGCGGTTGATTCTATAGTTGATATTGCAGCTACTGCTATTTTAATTGATGAATTAGGAATCAAAGAAATATATTTTTCACCTATATCTGAAGGAAAAGGAATTGTAAAAATACAACATGGGATATTACCGGTTCCAGTTCCAGCAGTAGCAAATATATTTGCACAAAATGATTTAATTATGAATTTAACTGATGAAGAAGGTGAAATGATAACTCCTACAGGTGCAGGAATTGCGGCTTTTTTAAATTCAAAAAATAAGATGCCACATAAATTTAGAATTAAAAGAATAGGCTTAGGTGCAGGATCAAAAGATTTTTCGAGGGCTAATATATTAAGAATATTTGAGATTGAAATAGAAGAAAGTGATTACTATGACGAAGATGATGTAATTTTGCTAGAAACAAATATTGATGATATAACTTCAGAAAACTTAGGATTTGTTTTTGAAAGATTACTTGAAAATGGGGCAAATGATGTGTTTTTTACCCCCATATATATGAAAAAGAATAGACCTTCGTATATGCTTAGTGTAATATCAAAGAATATTTATAAAGATAAATTAGAGGAGATAATTTTTATAAATACTACTTCGCTAGGTATAAGAGAGCAAAAGATTAAAAGAAAAATGTTAGAGCGAGAAATAGTGAAGGTAAATACAAAATATGGGGAAATGACAGCTAAGAAAATCAACTTAGAAAATGGGAGTTTTAGGATACAACCTGAATATGAAGAAGTAAAAAAAATATGTATTAAAAACAATTTAAGCTTTTATGAAGTTTACAATGAAATCCTTTGTGAAATAAATAGACATTAGCTCAAGTTAGCCATATGCTTAAGCAGATTTAATTTGGGTAAAAATACTATAGAATTGCATGTGTGAAGGAGGGAATGAAAATGTTTTTTGAGATATTCATGATATTTTTTATCATCTCTATAATGCAACCTATAATAAGACAACAAGCATTGAAATCTGCTAGAAAGAGAATAATTCATAAGCTAGAAGAGAAAAATAATTCAAGAGTTATCACTCTTATTCATAGACAAGAAAGCATGAGTTTTTTTGGTTTTCCAGTAATGAGATATATCGACATAAATGATTCAGAACAATTGATGAGAATTATACAAATGACAGACGATGAAATGCCTATAGACTTAATCATTCACACACCTGGTGGTTTAGCCTTAGCTTCACTTCAAATAGCGAGGGCATTGAGAAATCACAAAGGTAGGGTAAGGGTATTTATACCTCATTATGCTATGTCAGGAGGTACATTAATAGCATTAGCTGCTGACGACATTATCATGAGTGAAAATGCAATGCTAGGACCAGTTGATCCGCAACTTGGTCAATATCCTGCGCCTTCTATTGTTAATGTTTTGAATAAAAAATCAGTTGATAAAATAGATGATGAAACTTTGATAATGGCAGATGTAGCACAAAAAGCTATTAATCAATTATATAATTCTATAATTTCATTATTACCAGATACGTACTCTATAGAAGAAAAAAAACACATTTCTAATATGCTAACTCAAGGTTTTTGGACACATGACTATCCTATAACAGTTGATGTAGCAAAAGAATTAGGATTACATGTTAGTACAGATATGGATCCTTTGGTATATAAATTGATGGATTTATTCCCTCAAGCTACGAATGCATCTCCATCTGTTGAACACGGTCATAGCAATAAGTTAAATAAATAAATTTATTTGTAAAAAACACTGCTTAGATCTTAAATAAGCAGTGTTTTTTTAATTGAAGAAATATGTAGAAAGTATACATTTAAATAATTAATAATTCAGAAAAATTTGTAAATATCATATATACATATGATTCCAATAATCGTGTATATTTTAACTAATAATGAGAGGAGGAAGGTAAAAGTGGATGAAACAATAAAAAACATTGAGGTTGGGAAATCAGTAAACGAAACAAATCAATCTATACTATATGGGGTTGAAGACAAGCCACCATTATTAATGTCAATATTGTTGGGTTTTCAGCACATATTAGCTGCATTTGGGGGTATCGTCGCAGTTCCATTAGTTGTGGGAGGTGCCCTTGGACTGAACATTCAAGATATTTCTTATTTAGTTAGTGCAGCTATATTTGTGGCTGGTGTTGCTACAATTATCCAGTCAAGAGGGATTGGTCCAGTTGGGGCAAGAGTAGCCTGTGTGATGGGAACTGACTTCACTTTTGTTGCTCCTTCAATAGCTGTAGGATCTACTTTGGGGCTTCCAGGAATATTTGGAGGTACAATTTTAGGTTCTTTCATAGAAATAATAATCAGTAGATTTATAAAACCACTAATGAAAATTTTTCCACCTATTGTAACAGGAACTGTAGTCACACTAATAGGGATAACACTTTTACCAGTTGCGATAGATTGGGCAGCAGGTGGCTATGGCTCACCTACATATGGAAGCTTGCTTAACATTTCAATTGCGATCTCAGTAATGATTTTGATTATATTATTAAATCGATATGCAAAAGGTTTAATATCTTCGGCAGCAGTTATGATAGGAATTATTTTTGGTTACATTATTTCATATCCTTTTGGTTTGTTAAATTTTGGAGAAGTTGCTAATGCAAGTTGGCTAGAGTTACCAACTATATTTAAATATGGAGTAGATTTTAGTCTAGCTGCTGTTGTTCCTTTTGTGGCGGCATATCTAGTAACTTCAATTGAAACCGTAGGATGTTTAAAAGCAATCGGAGAAGCTTCTGGCAAAGACCTTACAGATAAAGAAATAGGGGCAGGATTATTAGCTGATGGAATTGGAAGCACAATTGCTGGTTTCTTTGGAGCAGGAGCAAATACTTCCTTTAGTCAAAACGTTGGACTTATACCAATGACAAGAGTTGCTAGTAGACATGTAGTAGTTGTTTCGGGGATAATCCTTCTAATATTAGGAATTTTCCCTAAATTGGGAGCTTTGATAGCTATAATGCCAGCACCAGTTTTAGGTGGCGCAGGAATTATCATGTTTGGTATGGTCGCATCATCTGGTATAAAAACTATTAGTAGAGTTGAAATGAACAACCGTAATCTATTGATTCTTGCAGTTTCTATTGGATTAGGTCTTGGGGTAACAGTAAGACCAGATATAATTTCAAATCTTCCATCTGGACTAAGACTATTGTTTTCATCTGGAATAAGTACAGGCACTATCACAGCATTATTATTGAATATTATATTAAAAGAAGAAAAATAATAAAAAGAT
>NZ_JBSQIL010000055.1:0-11201 GCF_055108775.1 Soehngenia sp.
CAGAAAAACCAAGAACAATAGAAATATTAGATATCGAGAATAATAGTATTTTATTAAAAAAAGAAACTGTAGACATACCTATAATAGGTAAAGTCACTGCTGGAGAGCCAATACTAGCAGTTGAAAATATTGAGGATACCTTTCCTTTACCTGTAGAAGCCGTATCTGGACATGATGTATTTTTTTTAAAAGTCAAAGGTGAAAGTATGATCGATGCTGGTATAATGGATGGTGATTTAGTATTAGTAAGCTCACAATCATATGCAGAAAATGGTGATATAGTTGTAGCACTCCTTGGAGAAGAAGCAACAGTTAAACGGTTTTTTAAAGAAAAGGATCGAGTAAGATTACAACCTGAAAATCAATTTATGGAGCCAATATATACTAAAGAAGTAAAAATATTAGGTAAAGTAAAAGCTCTTTATAGAACATATTAATAAAGTTCAAGTAAGATGATCATCTTACTTGAACTTTATTAATATCAATTAAATTTTTTTTATATAGATTATCTACAGTTTTAATCACTGCTAATTTACACTGTGCATAATTGGTACCACCTTGATAATAAACATAATATGGTTCTCTTAAAGGTGCATCTGCACTTATTTCAATAGATGATCCTTCAATAAAACCAGCTGATGCCATTATAACTTTGTTTTCGTACCCAGGCATATCCCATGCTTCAGGAGTAACATATGAATCAACTGCCCCCGACTCCTGTATTCCCTTGCAAAATTCTATAACTTTTTTTGGATCATCAAATTTAATTGCCTGCACTATATCATTACGTTCATCGTTTATCGATGGTGTAGTTTCAAAACCTAGCTTGTGATAAACCTCGCCCATCAGAATTGCTCCTTTTAAAGCTTCAGCCACTACATAAGGTGCATAAAAAAGTCCTTGTAAAGTATTTCTATTTGTACCAAAGGTTAACCCGCAGTCTTTTCCAAGCCCTGGTGCAGTCAATCTATTGGCTATGGTGTCAATATATCTCTTATCTCCTACAATATATCCTCCAGAGACAGCAATCCCTCCTCCAGGGTTTTTTATTAAGGAACCAGCAACTATATCAGCTCCTATTTCTATGGGTTCTTTAGTTTGTGTAAATTCCCCATAACAATTATCAATAAACAATAATATTTCTGGATTAGTTTTTTTAATTTCACTAATTGCATATTTCATTTCTGTTATTGATATAGCATTTCTATCACTATAACCTGTTGATCTTTGTATTGCTACTATTTTTGTATTATGATTAATTTGTTTTAATGTATTTTCTATATCTATATGTCCATTTACCAAATCAACCTGATTATATCCAATTTTGAATTCTCTCAAATTACCTGGCTCATTTCCCTTTATTCCAATTACTTTTTGCATAGTATCATATGGTGATCCTGTTATATATAAAAGTTCATCGCCTGGCCTAAGTATACCACTAAAAACCAAGCTTATTGCATGAGTTCCAGATGCTATTGATGGTCTAACTAGTGCACTTTCAGCTTTAAAAATGTCTGCATATATTCTCTCTACCTTTTCTCTACCAACATCACCATAACCATAACCAGTATTCCATCCAAAGTCTCCACTCCCTAATTTACAGTTCTGCATAGCATGAAGAACTTTAAATTGGTTGTAAGTCTTAATTTCTTCAATTACATCAAACTTAGGTAATAAATTTTTTTCTATTTCATTGATAATATTTATTACTATTTTATCAACCTTAAAAAATTTTTCTAATTGATTTTGTAATTCATTCAGCATATTTTCACCCTTAAGCAATTTTATATTTTTATAATTAAAGAAGGAATAATAGTAGATATTGCGTGTTTATAAATTAACATTTCCTTATCCTCAGTCTTGAGTATTATTACAAAATTATCAAAATTTACTATTTTACCGCTCATTTTATATCCGTTGATCAAAAATATTTCCACCTGACAGTCGTTAATTTTAATTTCATGTAAAAACTTATCTTGAATATTAACTTGTTGGTTCAAATAAACCACCCTTTCTAAATTTTAATTTTTATTTCTTCAATTAATGTTTCATACAATTCATTTGTGTCATAAAATTCATCAATCATTATCCATTTATAGCGTTCATCTCTTCTAAACCATGTTAATTGCCTTTTAGCATAATTTCTGCTTCTTTTTTTAATAAGTTCAATAGCATCTTTAAGTGTAAGTTTATCTTCCAGATAATCTATTATTTCTTTGTATCCTATTCCTTGCATTGAATTCAAATCTTTATCATATCCCATCCCCAATAGACTAATCACTTCATTTACTAGACCTAAATCAATCATTTTATCAACTCTAGAGTTAATTTTATCGTATAATTTAGTTCTATCCATATTTAAACAGTACATAAGCAAATTATATCGCTTCGTTTGCTTCCTGAAATCTTTATTTTGCATGCTCATAGGTTTTTGTGTGATGTCATAAACTTCTAAAGCTCTAATAATTCTTTTAGTGTCATTTATATTAAGTCTTTTTGCTGTTTCGTAATCTTTTTCAATTAATATATCATATAAAGCTTGTTTGCCTTGATTTAAAAGTATGGACTTATAATGTTCTCTTATATCATTATTGGAGGGAACGCTTGTAAAATCTAAATCGTACACAATGGAATTTATATATAATCCTGTTCCTCCAACTAGTAGTGGAATTTTCCCTTCTGAATTTATTTCTTCTATAATCTTTGTTACATTATATTTATAGTCTGAGACAGTAAAATCTTCATCTGGTTTAACAATATCTATCATATGATGTTTAATTTCATTCATATGTTTTTTTTCTACTTTTGCAGTACCGATGTCCATATATTTATATATCTGCCTACTGTCAGCTGATATAATCTCCCCATTAATTGCTTTTGCAATCTTTAAAGATAAATCAGTTTTCCCTATACCTGTTGGGCCAGCTAAAACAATCAAATTCCTTTTCATAAAAGCCCCTCTCAACTATATTATTCTTAGAAATTTTTTTTCTAAATCTTTTTTGTAAAATTTGATTACAGTCGGTCTTCCATGTGGACAAGTATATGGATTATCACATTTTCCTAATTCTCGAATTAAAGAATCTACCTCTATTTTTTTTTAGATTGTCTCCTGCTTTAACAGCTGATGTACAAGCAATTTTCATTATTTTTTCAATATTAGTTGAGTATACATCTGGTTCTTTCTCTTCGATAATATCTAAAATATCTAGAAATAATCCCTCACCATTTGGATTTCCGAAAACAAGAGGTATCCCTCTAAGAATTACGCTTTTTTCATCAAAAACCTCAACACTAAAACCTATATTATTAAATTGGTCTATATTAGTCACTGCCTTTAAATACTCAGAAGGAGACAATTCAATAATTTGAGGTACAAGCAAATTTTGTATTGTTATCGACTCATTCTTGTACTGATTTAGCAATTTTTCATACATAATTCTCTCATGAGAAGCGTGCTGATCAATTATATAAATAGTTTCGGATAATGAGTCCTCAAAAAAAATATAAGTGTTAAATGCAATACCAATATATTTTAAGTTGTTAAATTCACTTAATATTTTGTTGTCATTTTCGTAATATTTTTCATCAGTTGACGCTTTAAATGAATCATTTTTATTTAAAAATGTTGAATCGTATTCTTTGTTATTAGTTGGATTTATTAAATTTTGTTTAAAGTCCTTTGTAGTATAGTCTATAAAATCAAATAAGCTATTTTCATTAACTTGAAAATCATTTTCTCTTTTTTCTGTATTATTATTTTTGTTTATTTCCCAAATATATGGATATTTACTATTGTCAGGTTTTTTGTCAACAACATTATTTGGATTTGGTATATTTATAATCTTGTTAATATTAATTCTTAAATGATTTGATATTAAGGAATAAACCTTATTTTCTTCAACAAATTTGATTTCCTGCTTAGTAGGATGAATATTAACATCAATTAATGATGGATCGATATCAATATACAATATGAATATTGGATGCTTATTTATAGGTAATATGGATGTATATTGTTCTTCAATAACTTTGGTTAACTTGTAATCATATACATATCTATTATTTACATATAAATATTGATAACTCTTATTACTGCGATATATGTTATTATTGGAAAAATATCCTCTAAATTTAAAATCTTCTTCTTCAAACTTTAAAAAGTTCATTCCTTTAGAAATTTCCTTTCCAAGTAACTGATATATTATGTTGATTTCATCAGATGTACCATTAGTATTTAGAACTAATTTCCCATCTTTAATTAATTTAAAAGATATTTGGGGATTTCCTAAAGCTAACTTTGTAACAATGTCTACAATATAACGTTCTTCAGTAGCATTGCTTTTTAGAAATTTTTTACGCACAGGCAAATTTTCAAATACATTTTTAACGATCATAGTAGTTCCATCAGTTGTAGCTACATTCTCAATGTTTTTTAAATTTCCATTTTTAAATATTGCCTTATTCCCAACATCATTATTAGCAGTTTTTGAAATAACTTCAACCTCTGCGACTGCTATTATACTAGATAAAGCTTCTCCTCGAAAACCCATTGAAACAATTTTATATAAGTCATCTATAGTTCTTAATTTAGAAGTAGCATGTCTTTTAAATGCTAATTCTAAATCGTCTTTATCCATCCCTTCTCCATCATCGGTGACTCTAATAAATGAGGTGCCTCCATCTCTTATTTCTATAGTTATGCGTCTTGCATTAGCATCTATTGAGTTTTCAATTAATTCTTTAACTATTGAGGCAGGTCTTTCTATTACTTCTCCTGCAGCAATTTTCATAATAGTATTATCATCTAACAAATTAATTCTAGCCATATTATTACTCCTTTAATTTTGAAGCTTCAACTATTAGCTCATTTAATATGTTTAAGGCCTTTATTGGTGTTAAAGAATTTATGTCAATATTTGATATTTTTTCAATAAAATAATCCTTTTTAAAATCTATCAAGCTGAGTTGTGCCTCGCGAGATTTATCAAGATTTGCATTATTCTTTGTAAATTCACTACTACCTATTAATTCTAAGATCTCATTAGCTCTGTTGATTATCGATTGATGTAAACCAGATAACTTAGCTACTTGAATTCCGAAACTTTTATTTGCTTTACCTTCAACTATTTTCCTTAAAAAAATAATATCTTCTCCACTTTCTTTTACTGTGATGTGATAATTTTTGACTCCTTCTATAGTCTTTTCTATTTCTGTAAGTTCGTGATAATGTGTAGCAAATAAAGTTTTTGCTTTGATGTTTGATGCTATATACTCTACAACTGCCCAAGCAATGCTTAGTCCATCGTAAGTGCTTGTCCCTCTCCCTACTTCATCAAGTACGATCAAGCTTTTCGAAGTTGCATTTTTAACAATGTTAGAAACCTCGTTCATCTCAACCATAAAAGTACTCTCACCTTGAGTCAAATTATCAGATGCTCCGATTCTTGTGAATATCCTGTCTACAATTGATATATTAGCTTTCTTAGCTGGTACAAATGACCCAATTTGAGACATTAAAGTAATTATTGCTACTTGTCGCATAAATGTTGATTTTCCTGCCATATTAGGGCCGGTTATTATATATATCATGTTTTCTTTATTGTCTAAATATAAATCATTAGGTATGAATTCTTGATTTGTTATAAGTTTTTCAACTACAGGATGCCTTCCTTCATAAATTTCTATTATACCATTGTTGTTAAATTTTGGCCTTACATAGTTATTTTCAACAGCTACATAGGCAAAATTAGACAATACATCTAAATATGAAATTGTTTTACTGCATTTTTGAACTCTTTTAATTTGAGATTTTATATCTTCTCTTATCTTTTGAAATAGCTCATATTCTAGTTGAATAGCTTTTTCATCTGCTCCTAGAATTTTCTCTTCGATTTCTTTTAGCTCTTCAGTAAAATATCTTTCAGAATTTGAAAGGGTCTGTTTTCTAATGTAATAATCAGGAATTAAATTAACGTTCGTTTTTGTCACTTCAATATAATATCCAACAACACGATTATATCCAACTTTCAAATTTTTAATTCCAGTTATATCCTTTTGCTTAGCTTCAAATTCAGCGAGCAATTTTTTAGAATTTCTAGATATCTCTCTTAACTCATCTAGATCTTTGCTAAAGTTTTCTTTGATAATTCCTCCATCTTTAACGGATATAGGCGCATCCTCAGATATAGAATTTTGAATAACAATAAATATATCTCTTAAATCGTCCAGCTCTAAACCAATATTGTTCAAGATTTTGGACGACGAATTAGTCAATAAATTCTTAATTTCAGGTAATACTTCGATAGATATTTTTAGTGATAATAAATCTCTTGCATTACAAACCCCATTGACAATTTTAGTCGAAAGTCTTTCTAAATCGTATACATTTTTCAACAAACTTCTGATTTCATCAAGTATAATTAGATTCTTAGTAAAATATTCAACTATATTTAATCGTTCTTCTATTTCTCTCTGGTTGATTAGAGGTTGTTCAAGCCATTTTTTTAATAGTCTACCTCCAATTGACGTAACTGTTTTATCTAAAATATTAATCAATGCACCCTTTTTACTTTTTCCTCTTATAGTTTCATTTATTTCTAAATTAGTTCTCGTACTCAAGTCTATGACCATATATTGCTCAGGTTCATAATACTGAAAATAATCTATGTGTTCAATCTTGTTAAATTGAGTTTCCTTAAGGTATTCCAGCAATTTTCCTAAGCTTATATAGCAATATATTTTTTCGTCTAAATTATTATTAGAAATATTTTCATGACTAAAAAATTCATTAACAACCAATTTATAGGTATCTAATGAAGTACTTTTTTCTTCATAAATGTTTATATAAGGATTTAATTTATTTTTAATAAAGTTCATTTCTCTCTTATAATTCGTAAAACTTGAATTTATTATCAATTCAGATGGCATTATTTTACCCAATTCATCAACTAAAAAAGAGAGTTTATCACTTTCTGAAGTAATAAACTGCGTTGTATAAATTTCTCCTGTTGAATTATCTACATAGGACAATCCTACCCCATAATCATCAAAATAAATGCTGGCTAAAAAGTTGTTACTCTTTTCATCCAATGCCAATGAATCAACTATGGTTCCTGGAGTTACAACTTTAACAATTTCTCTTTTTACTATACCTTTAGCCAAAGCAGGATCCTCAACCTGATCGCAAACAGCTACCTTATACCCTTTCTCCACAAGCCTATAAATATATTGTTCAGCTACATGATGAGGGACCCCACACATGGGAGCTTTTTCCTCTAATCCACTTTCTCTCTGAGTTAATGTTAGCTCTAATTCTTTAGATGCTATAAGAGCATCCTCGAAGAACATCTCATAAAAGTCTCCTAGTCTAAAAAAAAGGATTGAATCTTTATATTTTTCTTTTATTGACATATACTGTTTCATCATAGGAGTCATTTCAGTCATTGATTTACCTCCGAAATTTTAAACTATTTCGCCTTCCAATGTAAATGTCTTAACATTATTTATCTTAATGTTGACAATTTCACCAATTAAATTTTTGTTTCCTAAAAAATGAACCAATTTATTTGATTCAGTCCTACCTGATAAAATATTGTCATCTGTTTTACTAGTTTCCTCAACTAAAACTTTTTGTATACTATTAAGCAATTTTCTATTTGACTCAAGACCTATTGGATATAATGTATCCAATAGTCTTTGAAACCTATCATGTTTTACTTCATCTGGTACTTGATCGCTCATTTTAGCAGCATTAGTACCTTCTCTTATTGAATATAAAAATGTAAAAGCTGAATCAAATTTTGCTTTTTCTACGAGATCCAATGTTTCCAAAAAGTCTTGTTCCGTCTCCCCTGGAAAACCAACTATTATATCTGTAGTTATTGTTATTTCTGGAATTAATTCTCTTATTTTATATATCTTTTCAAGATATTGTTCTTTAGTGTATTGCCTATTCATTAATTTTAATATCCTATTACTTCCAGATTGAACCGGTAAATGTAAATGATTACATAATTTTTCAAGATTTTTATATGCATCTATCAAATCATCTGAAAAATCTTTTGGATGTGATGTCATAAATCTTATTCTTTCAATTCCATCAATATCGTTTAATAAAGATAGTAGTTGTGAGAAACTTATTTTATTATCCAATGTTTTACCATATGAATTTACATTTTGTCCTAATAACGTTACTTCTTTACATCCTGTCTTTGCTAAATTTTCTACTTCTCTAACAATAGATTCAGGTTCTCTACTCCTTTCTCTACCTCTAGTATATGGAACAATACAATAACTACAAAAATTATTACATCCATACATTATATCAACAAATGCTTTATAAGAATATTTTCTATTAGAATCAATGTTTTCAGAAATCTCTCTTGTATCTTCTATTACATCTACAATTTTCTCATTGGTCCTTAAATGCCTATCAATTAATTGCGGTAATTTATGGATGTTGTTAGTACCAAAAACAATATCTATATGTTTATGTTTACTTAAGAAATATTCCCTTATATCATCTTTTTGCATTAAACAACCACATACAGCAATTATTAAATCAGGATTTCTTCTCTTTAATTCTTGAAGTTCTCCTAGTTGACCAAATACTCTATCTTCAGCTGTTTTCCTTACAGCACAAGTATTAAATATAATTAAATCTGCTTCATGTCTATTCTCAGTTTGATAATAACCTATTTTTTCCAATACCCAAATTATTTTTTCTGTATCATGTTCATTCATTTGACAACCAAATGTGCTTATGTGAAACTTCATCATCTGTAAAATCTCTCCTCATTTTGTTATAATTCTTATCATATTATATCATAAACAATTAAAATATATATAAAAATGCAATAAAAACAATCAAGTAGAAAATCTACTTGATTGTTTTTAAATTATATTTTCTGATATCTATTTTTTCTCTACTGCCAATTCTTCAATGTTTCTCTTTAATGAGCCTACTAAAAATGCGGTTACAAAAGTACCTGCAACAATAGAAATAATATAACCAATAAGATTCTCAACTGCAAAGAATACAAAAATACCACCATGAGGTACAGCTAAAGTAGCATTAAACGCCATACTCAAAGCCCCTGTAACAGCACTACCTACCATCAATGAAGGTATTACTCTAATAGGATCTGCTGCTGCAAAAGGTATTGCTCCTTCTGTTATAAAACTAGCTCCAAGTACCCAACAAGCTTTTCCAGCTTCAATTTCAGCTTTAGTAAATTTATGCTTAAACAAAACAGTTGCTAATGCTATTCCCAATGGTGGTGTCATTCCAGCCGCCATAACTGCAGCCATAACCTCAGAACCAGTACCAACTGCCGCTGTTAATGTCGCCGTACCGAAAGCATATGCTGCTTTATTTATTGGCCCACCCATATCAATTGCCATCATTAAACCTAATACAGCTCCTAATATTATTGCGTTAGTTCCAGACATTCCCATTAAAAAGTTATTCATTCCGTTATTTATAGCTGCAACCGGAGTTCCTATAACATAAAACAATAATAGTCCAGTAGCAAGTGAACCTAAAACAGGTATAATCAAAACTGGCATAATTCCTTGTAAATTTTTAGGTAATTGAATATATTTTTTAATTGCTAATACAATATACCCAGCTAAAAAACCTGCAGCTAAACCACCTAAAAAACCTGCATTAATTTGAGTAGCAACCATACCTCCAATCATTCCTGGAGCTAATCCTGGTCTATCTGCTATAGAATAAGCAATATATCCTGCCAATACTGGTATCATCAGTCCAAAAGCACCAGCTCCTCCGCCGATTCCCATTAAATAGTATGCTAAGCTACCTTCATTTGAAGCAGAATCATAACCGAACAGGAAACTAATGGCTATAGCAATTCCACCAGCTACTACGAAAGGAATCATATAAGAAACGCCATTCATTAAATGTTTATAGACTCCTGTTGGCTCTTTTTTAATTGTTTCAGTCTTTTTATCATTATCTGCATTATTACTACTAGATTTATAGATATTTGCATTCATAGCTCTATCAATCAAATCATCTGCATTTTTTATTGCTTCAGAAACAGAAACATTTAATAATTTTTTGCCTTCGAACCTTTCCATTGGAACTGCAGTATCACAAGCAAGTATTATTGCATCTGCTTCTTTAATTTCGTCATCAGTTAATTCATTTTCAACACCTACTGAACCTCTTGTTTCAACTTTTATCTCATATCCTTTTTTCTTTGCTGCTTGTTCCAAAGCCTCAGCTGCCATATAAGTATGAGCAATACCTGTTGGACAAGCTGTTACTGCCAAAATTTTCATGTAATCACCTCTTTTATTATAATTTTCTTATAATTATACTTTCTATCATTTTTTTTACTTCAAATTTATCCAAATCATCAATTGATTCTTTAGATACTGCTAATGTTCCACATGCTGTACCGAATTTTAAAGCCTCGATCTTATTCATGTCATGCTCTATCAGTCCATGGATAAATCCTGCAACTAAACTATCCCCCGCACCAACAGTGCTTCGTAGTTCTACTTTTATAGGCTCTGCCTTCAATATAATGTCTTTTGCTACAAGTATACTACCATCACCTCCCATGGAAACTAGAATGTTTTCTACATCATATATGTCAATTATATTTAAGCACGTATTAATAATATCTTCATCGCTTTTAAGTTTTATATTAAGCGCTTCTTCTAATTCATGAATATTTGGTTTTATCAAAAAAGGCTTATTTTTTAAAACATTAATTAATTGTTCACCTTCAGTATCAATTATAAATTTTGCGTTTATGTTAGAACTTTCAATGATTTTTGAATAAATATCATTTGGCATCCACTTTGGCACACTACCACTTAGTACAATATAATTTGATTTAATTATATTTTTAACTATAAAGCTTATAATTTCTGGTATTTTATCTTCCTGAATTTCAAATCCCATTTCATTTATATCAGTAGTTGTGTTATTAGCTAAATCAACTATCTTAGTATTGGTTCTAGTCAACCCATTAACTTCATAATATTCAACTTTCAAATTTGCTTTCAATATCAATGATTTTACAAATTCTAAGTTATCATGTCCTAAAATCGCTATTGCATTAGTAGTGTGATCGAACTTTGAAAGTATTTTTGATACATTTATACCCTTTCCACCAATATTTTCTCTATTTCTTAATACCCTATTTACTTTTCCTATTTTCAAT
>NZ_JBSQIL010000056.1:0-10599 GCF_055108775.1 Soehngenia sp.
TTCTTTGACTTCATCAGTAAAATCTAGTGAGTCAATATTAAGGAAAAATGTTTTAATCCCTATTGATTCAATTGTTTTCTTTACTTTTTGCTCAGTCTCTTTGTCTAACTCTAAGATCCATGCCATGACTTCAGCCGTTTCTTGATAATAATCTTTTTGTTGATTAGTCATTGCTTTCCCACCTTTCATTTAATTTTTATATAAAAAAAGAGCCACAAAATGTGACTCATTCCATATTTATCCGGTATGTTATCGCTATGAATTTTTCTAGATTTTATTATTGGGAAGCACCTTTACTTTCAACCTGAAAATATTGTTCAAGTGCCTTTTCAATGATTTTCTCAATCTCAGAATCCTTTTGCTCGGGAGTAAAAAATCTCTGGATGATTTTAGATTTTATTTTAAATGCTGATGCCTTTTTGGTTCTTTTAGTCTTTGAAATCTCACCTGACAAAATTTTGTAGATCGTATCTTCGGTTAATTTGTCCTTTTCCTCATATTGTTTAAGTAATTCTGATTTCTTCATGTCTATTTTAAAGCCATGCTCATCAATAAAGTTGTTCATTATCTTTTGATTCTCTTCTGAGATATAGGATATGAATACAGCAGGAATAAAAGCAATTTCTCCATCATCCACTCGATTTATAATCGGATCAATAAGATAATTGAGTCGGATATATCTTGCTACTGAGTTTTTAGATAGGCTATAATTTTCACCTATGACTTCAATGGTTTTCAACTTGTTCCCAACTTGGGAACAAGTTTTATCATCCTTGATTTCACTAGCTTTAACGAGATTTCTAATCTCATTGATCAGGTCGGTTCTTGCTCCCTGCCTGCTTAATGCATCATGGTGTGATTTTAATGCTTTTGCCTTTTCAGATGGTAACAAATCTGAAAAAGAGCGTTGCATTAAATTGGTCTCAGTGACAATCAACATAGCTTCATCGACTGTGAGATTCTCTTTTATGACTGCTGGAACCTTGTTGAGTCCTGCAAGTTTTGCAGCATTTACACGATTATGTCCTGAAAGAATCTCATAGAAATCAGAATCAGTTTTTCTGACTATGATTGGGACCATTACTCCCATTTCTTTGATACTGATGACCATATCATCCAATCGTTGCCCTTCATAAAGTTTAAAAGGATGATTATGAAATGGTACCAGTTTTTTAATTTCAATCTCTGTTACTCCTGTTTGTTCCTTATCTTTCGGATCTTCAATTTTTCCAAATATCTCTTCAAAACTCTGTAATTTCTTATCGCCCATTTGCCACATACTCCTTTACAAACTCATTATAAGCAATAGCCACGTTATTCTTAGGTTGATATTCGATAATGCTTTTACTGTTAAAATTAGATTCTCCGACTTTAACGGATACGGGTATCTTACTTTTAAATATTCTAATTTGCTTCCCATAAGCATCGTTGATTAGATTCAGAATTTCCTTTGACAGTAATGTTCTTTTCGTATACATGGTAATAAGAATACCGTCGATTTCAATACCTGGATTAATCCGTCTCTTAACCTTCATAATCGTCCTCAGTAATAGCTCTAATCCTTTTGCTGAAAGATACTGAGGTGTTGCTGTAATAAGAGCACTGTTGCACGCTACTAGGGCATTGATGGTTAGCATACCAAGTGATGGCATGCAGTCAATGATGATGTAATCATATTCGCCTTTCAAATTATGTAGAATGGATTTAAGAGTCATTTCTCTGCTCATTGCATTCACAAGATTTACTTCTACTGCTGAAAGTTCAATGCTACATGGTATAAGGTCAAGTCCATCTTTTGACAAAATATAAGCTGATTTATCCGGCAGTTCTTTCTCTTCAATAACCGACATCATCAAATGATAAATTGTCATATCAAGTTCTTCAGGCTGGTCTATACCAAAGCACATGGTCAAGTTGCTTTGTGGGTCAAGATCAACTAACAAAACCTTTTTTCCTGCCTTTGATAGTGCATAACCTAGATTAAGAGCAGTAGTGGTCTTACCTACACCACCTTTTTGATTGCATATAGAAATGATTTTTGCCGATTTCATAATATACTCCTTTCACGTTTTAGTTTTGATAAAAATTATCTAATTTAAATATACACTATCTAGTGTATATTTTCAAGTGTTTTTCTAAACTAATTCATTGTCAAAATCACTTTTTATTGATTTTTTACACTTTCCAGTGTATATTAGTATAGAGGAAGGTGAATTCTATGTATTTAACAATGGGTGAAAAAATCCGAATCTTATTAAAGCGAAAAAAAATGACACTTGCTGAATTAGCAACTGCCATAGGTACAACCAGCCAAAATTTATCGAATAAGTTGTCACGTGATAACTTCTCAGAAAAAGAGCTCCAGCAGATCGCTGAAGCTTTTGGTGGTCGTTTTGAAGGTTTTTTTATTTTTGATGATCAGGAAAATATCTAAATATGTAATTTAATTTTTTATAAGCTTTTTTAGTACTTCAATCTGTCTCTTAATTGTTTCATCATTTTTCATATTAAACAACTCACCTTTATATTGATTGATACTCTCAATTACCTCGAGAACCGCTGGAGCTGATATCATAGGAGTTAGCATACTAACCAATTCTTTAAACTTGGTTTTACATAAAGGAAATTGTAGCTTGCTAGCTATCGTGTCATTCATAAATGAAAATATGGCAATGATTGCTTGAGTTTGATTAAAACCTTTAATTAGTGATTTATATATTGGCTCTGCATCCCAACAAACACCATTTCCGTTAGTCAGATAAGCTTCAACTATTGTATAAACGTAAATAGTATTTAATTGTTTTGGAATACCATGAGTTCCTACAAGCCTTTTTAATTGTCTTGCAAATGGTGGTTCCTTATAGAAATTGTCCATATAGCTGTTATGAGCCGAAATCAAATTTTCAAGAGCAGTTTTTATTTCTGCTGCTCTTATTGCTTCAGGTAAATATTGTTCTCCTGAAACAATTTGCAGAAATGCTCTAGCTAGTTTTGCTTGTTCTTGATCATTATTCACTTTAAATTTAGCATATTTTATCCCAAAATCATTTTTTATTTCTTCATCTACTCTATCCCAAAGCATAGGTAATAGTAGATGAATATTCTGACGAGTCTGAGGTAAAGTATCTAAACGAGTATAGATGCCAAAAAAACCAGATGCTAGCGAATTAACTTTTTCTTTCGTTAAATTACAGAAAAATACTCCAATTTGTTCTGCCTCTTCTTTATCTATACAATTAGACTTAATATTTTTAAGTAATTTCCCTATTTCTATTGTTATATTTGAAACTGGCAATGAAATAACTTCTTTAATACAAGTTTCAAGCCACGAAATCAATTGTAGTCCTGTTATTTCAACTTGATTTGGATGTGCTGCACTAGCCCAATTTCTCATATACTTAATATAATCTAGATGTCTAAATCCAATATCAGATATCAAGTCAATTTCTTTAGCACCTTTAATTAATTCACTATCATCTAGTTTAACTAAATCATCAACATTTTTTAATTTGTTTCTTTTATCAGTAGATACTGCTAGATCATAAAAATATTGAATATCATAATGCGATACTCTGATTCTTAATTGTTTAATTGTTTCGTCCCATAAATAATTTAATGCTGCATCAAATAAACCAGCACTAGTTGCTGCAATAAATTTTGATAAATAATTCGCTTCTTTTCTTTGATTAGAATTCAACAATTCTAGAGCATCATTGATATTTTTAAAGACTTTTTTTCTTTCTTCAATCGGTACAAGAATAAATTCAGAAGGCAAACCACAAAAATCCAAAAATTGCAACATTCTATTTTCATAGCTTGATAAAGTAATTGCTATATCATTTTGGGTAATAATTTTTAAATTATTCTGTTCCATAAAAACACTCCCTCTATTCTCAATATATTTTTCATTATATCACAATAATAGAGGTATCTGAGAATCGATAATTTAGTCGTTTGTGTCAAGCAAATGTAGGCAAATTTTTTATTTCCCTTGTAGTCCTGTTTTTTTATTCATTTTACAGATTTATATTATAATCAAGAATTGAATATATTCTCAAGGCTGGTCTCTCTAATAAGCAAAACATATTCAATTCCTACAAAATTTTAATCTTTTTAGTCCTTCATTTTGTCAAGCCATAAGTTGTCATCTCTTAGGGGTCGCTCGATTTATGCTTGACAAGCAGCGGCCCCTGTAGAAAACCTATGTTTAACCTTACCTATATACCATTTCACTAAACGGTTTTAAGTCAAACATGCTGCGTATTGCTTTTCTTCCGTTTGTTACCTTGCAGTTTGAAAAGGGTAATTCTCCATGGTGCAGAGGATATACCGATTTCTTAACGGTCTTTTTCAATGTCGCCTTAGTATTTATAACTACTTCTTCAAACCGCTCTGTAAGCCTCTCAGGAAGTTTCCCTGATATAAGTGCTGCTACACTGCCTTTGAAATTACCACTCATTTTTAAAGCTATAATTTTTGATAGATTGGTGGCTCCTCTTTTACTCCAACTCTTTGCCCCTTTCATGCGGGAAGCAAATACTTCAATTTGCCTTTCCATTGTGCCTAAATTTCTGTATAAAATTTCTCCAGGTGGTTCTGGTAGCTCTATATCCTTTCTGTCCTTGTAGAGCACTATACCATCAATATTACTCTTTATATAGTTTTCTAATATGCTAAGTTTCTTTACTTCCTTTTCAAGACCCCCACATTTATACTTAAGTTCTTCTATCTTTTTGAATGCTTTATTAAATTCCCCATTCCTTAGCCATCTCATTATATGCCTTCTGGCGTGTTTGTCATAGACATTTCTAACTATGCACTTGGCAAGGTGATAAGGGTCCAACTGGAATTTGTCTGTTTGAAGGTCATGTCCTTTTCTAATCCACGAAGCACCATCGCCATTAAGTATCCTGTATACTATTTCATCAACGTTATATTTTCCTGCTATTGCTGCATCCCTTAAATCCCTAAAATCTTCCGGTTTCATATATCCTGCAAATGCCATCTTTTCAACTGTTTTGTATTCTTTTGATGATGGATATCTCTGCTTCCAGCCTTCATAAACTACTCCTACTTTAAGCTCTTTTTTCCCTTTGGAGGAATTATTTCTGCCTTTCCCCTGCATGGATAACCAAATTCCATCTGCTTCCTCAAATAGTACAGGTACCTCTTTCTCACCTGACAACTTGTTATCCTTAAAAGCTTCTACCAACCTGTTTTCAGCCTCACCTTGTTTTTCCCCTAATGCTTGAATTACATTCCACACTCCTTGATGGCTTATTCTTTGATTTGTCATATCAGAGATTGTATCTGCAACTCCCCGGTAGTCCATATCTGTTATTAGCTCAGCCATCTTTTCTACAAGATTTGGAGATATGAACCCTATAGTTTTAAAACCCATCACCTTATCCAAAAGGTGTATATATTCAGGTTCGCCGTCTTCTTTTATTCTTTTGTATAGTACTCTCTTTACTGGCACTTCTCCCATCAATGTCTTTAATGGCACAGTTCTTGTGCCTTTATGCCTTAGTTCTGACTTATTCCTGCTCAAAGCAAGCTCTTTATCTATCCTTTCCAGCAATTCCTGCAATAGCATTCTTGCTATTTCACAGCCTATTTCAAAAATATTTCTCTCTATCTGCTTGAATGTTATCTTCTCAAAGGTTAAACTATTCATATCATGACCTCCTGTTTTTGGTTTTTCGTCAATTCTAAACTACAGGAAAATCATGATTATGGGAAGAGCTTTTTTGCTCTTCCTATATTTTTTTATTAATTTGCCTACAAAAATTTTACTCTAAGAATTTAGTCTATAAAGAATCTTAAAGCACAAAAAGACCATGAAAAGTTTTTCTCTTCATGGCCTTTTTCTACTTTATCAAATCAGGAAACATATCTACGCACACGGTATCCGTAATGCAATTTCTATTTCGATCTGATTTATAATCTCTTTATCCTTACATCTATTAATTTTTGGCTTGTTTGAATTAAAGTTAAATATCTTTGTATCCATTGATATTGCAGCCATTACGGCTATTCTTTGCGACGTATTCTTACGCAGCACTCCACATGCCCCGTTCTAGGGAACATATCCACACATTTTGCCTTTACTAATCTATATCCATTTTCATTGAATATTTTAATATCTCTTACAAGAGTTACTGGATTGCATGATATATATAGAAATTCTTCAGGTTTATATTCTATAATCTTTCCAATTGCTTTAGGGTGAATTCCATCTCTTGGTGGATCTAATACTACCAAGTCCGGTTTTACATCTATATCTTCTATTTTTTCTAATACATCTCCTGCTATAAATTCAACATTAGTGAAATTATTTAGCTTAGCATTTTCAATAGCCATTTTTACAGCTTCTTCAACAATCTCAATGCCAATGACTTTCTTTGCTTTTTTTGCCATTATTTGTGCTATTGTTCCAGTCCCTGAGTATAAGTCGAATATAGTCTTTCCCTCAATGTTTTCAACGAAATTCAAAGCTGTTTCGTAAAGTTTTTCAGCTCCAAATGTATTTGTTTGAAAGAAAGAAAATGGGGATATTTTAAAATTAAGTCCCATAATATTTTCTGTTATATAGTCTCTCCCATATAATATCTCTATTTTATCAGCTTTTACTACGTCTGCTAATCCATCATTTATCGTATAAATTATACCTACTATATTGCCTGACAATTCTATTGACTGCAATAGTCTTACAAAATCTTCTTTGTTAAAATCCATGGTGCTTGTAGTGACTAGATTTACTAATATTTCACCTGTTGAGAGTGCTTTTCTTATAACTAAATGCCTTAAAAAACCACTGTGTGTTCTAGTATTATAGTAGGGAAAATTCAAATTTAAGAAATATTTTCTCACACTGTCTCTTATAATTGTAAAATCTTTATCGACAATATTGCAATAATCTGTATTTACAACTTCAAATATTCTCCCTTTTATATGAAGTCCTAATGAAAGAGATGTATCTTTCCCTTCATCTCCAAAAGTATATTCCATTTTATTTCTATACTCGGTTAATCTTGGAGATGGTATAATAACAAATCCATCCAATTCTATGTTTTCTTTTTCAAATAAAGCTCTGATTTGCCTATTCTTTAATTCTAATTCATCTTCATAAGTAAGACTTTGATATGTACAGCCCCCACATAAGTCCTTATGAGGACAGCCCTCTATTTTTTCTAAAGGCGATTTTTCAATTACTTCTAATATCCTAGCTTCGTCATGATCTTTTCTTCTTCTAGTTATCTTAGCTCTAACCTTTTGCCCTTCTATTCCACCTTTTAACTTTACTGTTTTCCCTTCATACTCTCCGATTGATACATTCGGATAGAGTACCTTTTGTATTTTTATTTCAACGATTTTATCTTTTCTTCCCATAATTACCTCCTAAAAATATAAAAGAAGCTTAATTAAGCTTCCTTTATATTATATCAGTTTCTTATTGATTTGAAATATTTTTACATGAGTTTAGCTATGTTATTTGCAAACTCTATTGGGTCTTCTATTGGCAAGCCTTCTATTAGTCTTGCTTGGTCATAAAGGAGATTTGTGTAAAGTTTAAATTTTTCTTCATCATGTTCATATGCATTTTTTAGTTTTTCATAAATTGGATGATTAGGGTTTATTTCAAGTATTTTTTCTGCTTTAATCATGTCTCCTTCAGGCATTTGTTTTAAGACTTTCTCCATTTCAATAGAAATTTCTCCTTCACTAGCCAAACACACAGGATGATTTTTTAATCTCTTTGAAAATCTAACCTTTGAAACTTTACCCTGAAGTAATTCTTTCATCTTTTCAAATATTTCTTTGCTTTCTGTTTCTTTTTCCTCTTCTATTTTTTCTTCTTCAATACCTAAATCTTCACTCGATATCGATTTGAACTCTTTACCCTTATAGTCTCTCATTACTTTTAATGCAAATTCATCTACTTCATCTATTAAATATAGAATTTCATATCCTTTATCTTTAATTATTTCTGTCTGTGGTAATTTATCTATTAAATCATAACTATCCCCAGATGCATAATAAATGAACTCTTGCCCTTCTTTCATTCTTGATACATATTCGTCTAAAGTGACTAATTTCTTTTCACTTGAAGAGTAGAACAGCAAAAGATCTTCTAATTTGTCTTTGTTCATACCGAAGTCTTGGTAAATTCCATATTTTAATTGTTTCCCAAAGTTCTTGAAGAACTCTTCATATTTTTCCCTATCTTCTTTTAGCATATTGAGAAGTTCTTCTCTTATTTTCTCCTCAATTTTCTTAGCCATAAGTCTTAATTGCCTATCATGTTGAAGCATTTCACGAGATATGTTAAGTGAGAGGTCTTCTGAATCAACAACACCCTTAACAAAGCTAAAATAATCTGGCAGCAATTCTTTACATTTCTCCATTATCATTACTCCACTAGAGTAAAGTTCTAGCCCTTTTTCGTATTCTCTTGAATAATAATCATATGGAACAGTGCTTGGAATATAGAGTATTGCGTTATATCTTACTACCCCGTCAATGCTAAGGTGTATCCACTTTAATGGTTTGTCAAATCCAAATCTCTTTTCCTGATAAAAATTTATATAATCTTCATCTGTCAGTTCGTTTTTATTTCTTCTCCAAAGTGGTACCATGCTGTTTATTGTTTTCTCAACTTTTACTGTTTCATATTCATCTGAATCGTCTTTTTTCTTATATTCAGTGACTTCCATTTTGATTGGATACCTTATAAAATCTGAATATTTCTTTACTAAATTCATCAGATTGTATTCATCTAAGTAGTCGTCATAGTTTTCATCTTCCGTGTTTTCTTTTATCTTGAGTATTACTTCTGTCCCGTATTCATCTTTTGTGGTCTCTTCTATGGTATATCCTTCAATTCCTTCTGATTCCCATTTCCACGCTTTGTCAGAGCCAAATGGTTTAGTTATTACAGTTACTTTATCTGCTACCATGAAACTTGAGTAAAATCCGACTCCAAATTGCCCAATTATGTCATATCCATCTTTTATTTCATTTTCTTTCTTGAATTGTAAAGACCCACTTCTAGCTATGACCCCTAAATTGTTTTCTAGTTCTTCTTTAGTCATACCTATGCCTGTATCTTTAACACTTAAAATTCTGTTTTCTTTGTCAAAAGAAATCTTAATATAATAATCGTCTTTATTGAAGGTTATGCTCTTGTCTGTTAGTGCTTTATAATATATTTTGTCTATGGCATCTGAAGCATTTGATATAAGCTCTCTTAAAAATATCTCTTTATGAGTGTATATAGAATTTATCATTAAATCTAACAATCGCTTTGATTCTGCTTGAAACTCTTTTTTCTCCATAAAAATACCCCCTCAATGATATTAGCACTCTTTTAGTTTGAGTGCTAATAATAAATTATCATATTGATTTTTCTTTGTCAACATCTCTCCAAAACTTATTTAGTTTTGAATCCATCTCTATAATGCTATTAATTCTCTTATGATTTGACCATTCTCTAGGCATGAGATTTTTATATTTACTAGTCAAATACCTATCGTCTATTAAAAGTACTGCTCCTTTATCGTTTTCTGATCTTATAACTCTGCCAACTGCCTGCATCACTTTATTCATGCCAGGGAAAGTGTACGCATAGTCAAATCCTTTTTTGTATAATTTTTCAAAATAGTTTTTTATTATATCTCTATCAAGTGAAATCTGAGGCATCCCAACTCCTACTATAACAGCACCTATCAATTTATCACCGACTAAGTCTATGCCTTCTGAAAAGCTACCTCCTAGTACACAAAATGATATCATATCATTGTTTAAAGTAAAGTTATTCAAAAATTCTTCTCTTTCTTTCTTGGTTAAGCTTGATTCTTCTTTCATAATGTATAAATCTGGGTATTTTGAATTGAAATCATCATATACTGTGTTTAAATAAGCATATGATGGGAAAAATACAATGTAATTTCCCTTTTTAGCCTTTACAAAGTTATATATTGTTTCAGTAATTTGAGGATATGTTTCTAAACGATCTTTGAACCGAGTTGAAATGTTTCCATATATCAAAATTAATAAATTTTCTTTTTTAAATGGAGAATTTAATATCATATGATAATCATCTTCATCTGAGCCGAGCAAATCTTTGAAATAATCTATTGGGGTAAGTGTTGCTGAAAAATATATATTTGCCCTGTTGTCAGAGGTTATGTTTTTTATAAATTTTGATGCATCTAAACAATAAAGTGTGAGTGAATGATTTTCAATTGCTTTGTCAAATTTAATGACATAATTTTCCCCATAAAATTCAGATATCTTTAAGAAAGTATTTAAATTAAAGTAAGTCTCTAAGCATTTGTCATAGCCTGGTACATCTTTTTTCTCCACTAAAAATTTCTCCAAAATTGCTAAACTCTTGCTAATAGGCCAGTATATGTCATCAATTTCTTCATTTTGGTATAGTCTGCCATTATTTAAAGCTTCATTTACTTTAGTTTCTATTTTGTTTATAACTTTTTCTAGGCGAATTGTATAATTAAATGAAACACAACTAAAAAAACAACGCTCATGAGAGCTTCTCTGTTATAATGTTATCAATGACAATAAACAGAAACGGAG